>CAJOKT010000026.1 GCA_905235115.1 uncultured Peptostreptococcaceae bacterium | reverse complement strand
TCTCACGATTTGAACCTTGGGAGTCGCTATGGGGGTTCGTTGTTGGCTACGCCCCTTGTGGACTTTCACCACAGATTGGCGGCATGCCCGTCATACAACAAAATCGCAGCGGCCTGAAGACGGCCGCTGCGTCCGAAAAAGCTCTGCTTATTGCTTTTCACCCTTCCTCTGGAAGAACTTCACGCACTCCACGATTGGTATCATGAGGAAGCCCAGACCTATAGCCACGCCGTACTCCGTCAGGCTCACGCTGGTGAACTCGAAGGCGTTGGCGATGGCCG
The DNA here is from genome assembly GCA_905235115.1 of uncultured Peptostreptococcaceae bacterium. Taxonomy (GTDB): domain Bacteria; phylum Bacillota; class Clostridia; order Peptostreptococcales; family Anaerovoracaceae; genus RUG754. Next base: position 20,007 of record CAJOKT010000026.1, on the reverse strand, counting down.
GTATCTCGCATACTGACGTCGTCAGGATCAGTGATCCCACCGCGGCGCCGATGAGGAACCAGTTGTGGCTTCCCAGCCTGAAGATGCTCTGCTTCTGAGATCTCATGTTGATGGAGTGGAATATCTCAGCCATGGACAATGTGAGGAAGGCCATGGTGGTACCGTCGGCTGAATTTGTGATCTCCCAGTTTCCGGTCTGCATGAAGTGACCGATGAAGTAGGAGGCGAGAGTCAGGATGGTCACCAGAACTCCCTGGTAGAAGATATCGAAGCCCATGCCGTTGGCGAAAATTCCTGCCTTTGCGTCTCTGGGTTGTCTCTCCATGATCCTTGGTTCAGCCTGCTCCGTGCCAAGAGCCAGTGCCGGGAAGCAGTCTGTCACCAGGTTGATCCAAAGAAGATGCACCGGTTTCAGGATGGTAAATCCGATTATGGTAGCGAAGAATATGGCCAGCACCTCGGCCATGTTTGATCCCAGAAGGAACTGGATGGCCTTCCTGATGTTGTCATATACCCTTCTTCCCTCTTCAACGGCGTTCACGATGGTGGCGAAGTTGTCATCCGCAAGTACCATATCAGCCACGTTCTTGGTGACGTCCGTTCCTGTGATGCCCATGCCCACGCCTATGTCGGCAGACTTGATGGAAGGAGCATCGTTTACTCCGTCACCGGTCATGGCGGTGACCTTTCCGTCCTTCTTCCAGGCGTTTACGATCCTGGTCTTGTGCTCAGGCTGCACTCTGGCGTAGACGGATATCTGTTTGAAGTTCTTCTCGAACTCCTCGTCATCCATGTCATTGAGTTCCAGGCCGGTCACGGCTCTGTCGCCCTCACGGAGGATGCCCAGTTCTTTTGCGATGGCGCAGGCTGTATCGATGTGGTCGCCTGTGATCATGATGGGACGGATGCCCGCGGATCTGCACTCCACGATGGAGTCCTTGACCTCAGGTCTCACCGGATCGATCATGCCCGTAAGTCCCACGAATACCAGGTCGTGCTCCAGATAATCCGATTCGAAGTATATGGGCATGTCATCCCACATCCTGGCGGCGCAGGCCAGCACTCTCAGTGCGCGTTCAGCCATGCTGTGGTTCTCGCGCTCGATGTACTGACGGTATTCGTCAGTCATGGGTATGATCTTTTCTCCCGCAAGACGGTGGGTACATCTGTTGAGCACCACGTCAGGCGCGCCCTTTGTGAACTGCACGTACTGCCTGTCAGGAGTCCTGACGGCCTCACCTGCACCCGTATCCACCCAGTGAACGGTGGACATCATCTTTCTCATGGAGTCGAAAGGCGCCTCGCCTACCCTGGGATAAGCCTTCTTTATGTCGTTCTTGTTGATGCCGTGGGTATTGAGCCAGGCCACGAGAGCAGCCTCCGTAGGCTCACCTGTAACGTTCATATCGTCATCGTTCTCAGCATCGCAGCAGAGCGCCATGGCTCTGGTAAGCATATCCTCATCATCGCCGAAATAGTCCACGACCGTCATCTTGTTCTGTGTGAGGGTGCCGGTCTTATCGGAGCAGATGATCTGCGCACAGCCCAGGGTCTCCACGGCGGTAAGCTTCCTGATGATGGCATTCCTCTTTGACATGTTGGTGACTCCGATGGAGAGCACCACAGTTACCACTGCCGCCAACCCCTCAGGAATCGCGGCAACCGCAAGAGATACCGCGATCATGAATGAATCAAGCACCACGTCTATGTCGGCTCCTCCGGCCCTCAAGAGCTGTACGGCAAAGACCGCGATGCATATCGCTATGACCAGCTTGGTAAGGACCTTGGAGAGCTGAGCCATCTTTATCTGAAGAGGTGTCTGGCTGTCTTCAGCCAGAGTCAGAGCCTCTGCGATCTTGCCCATCTCAGTTGCCATACCTGTGGCGGTGACCACCGCTCTCCCTCTTCCGTAGGCCACGGTGGAGCCCATGTACAGCATATTTTTGCGGTCGCCCAGGAGCACGTCCTTCTGCTCCTCGCTGAGCATGATCACGTCAGTCAGCTTGGATACGGGTACCGATTCTCCCGTAAGAGCTGACTCCTCCGCCTTCAGGCTGGCTGACTCAAGGATCCTGGCGTCTGCGGGAACAGCGTCTCCCGCTTCCAGGACGATTATGTCTCCCTTGACCAGGTCTTCTGAGGGAATGACCTGGATCCTGCCGTCACGGATCACCTTGGACTGAGCCTGGGACATCTGCTGCAGAGCTTCAATGGCTTTCTCAGCCTTGCTCTCCTGATAGACCCCCAGCACCGCGTTTATGATCACCACTGCCAGAATTATGATCACATCCGCAAAAGACTCGCCCTCATACACCGCCAGTACTCCCGAGACCGCGGCTGCCACCAGAAGTATGATGATCATGGGATCCATCAGCTGCTCTACGAAACGCCTTACCAGGGACTTTCCCTTGGCCTCCTCCAGCTTGTTCCTGCCGTTCTCCTGAAGACGCTTCTCAGCCTCTTCAGAGGAGAGACCGTTCAGAGAGGTGCTGAGTTCCTCCATCACGCTCTCTTTTTTCTTAAGATAATATCTTTCTTCCATTCTTTTTCCTTTTCTGCCCCGCATAAAAAAACGAGGCTCATTCAGTATAGATCATCTATACATGAGTCTCGCACTTTAATGCAAGCCAGATCAAAAATCGAGATTGTTGACTTGCAACGTATCAATACGCATGCTACTCCCCCATGGGACTTGAAAAATATACCACAGAGGGCCGGAAATGTCAAATAAGAAGATTCGATATATGCAGGAGAATCGTTTCTGAACGTCAACCGCTTCTCTTCACCGGGTTCAGCCATCTGCCTCGTTTTGAGTACGATGTAATATCACATAGGGCCGGATGTCGATTGGTACTCATCTGTTATAACGAAACAATAAGCAACACATCCCACATTATCGACAGGGATATACACATAAAGATCAGTGGCTTCTCGGTTTTTTCAGGTTTTTTAATGTGGCTGACTAAAAGGAAACATCCCAGAAGTGAAAACACGATCATTGCCACTCTTACCGTCTCATCGATCTTCGAAAGACCCCAAACATGGCTGATCAAAGCACAGGCAAAAAAATATACTCCTAATGCTATCATCGTTATTTTCTTTATTATGTCTTTACCATTCATTCCTATACCCTCAGTATGTGGAAATTCCAGTCACTTTCCATCCAATACATTGATTACCTCATCATTTCGTGAAGATGTAATAGTGTTTCCGGCTTTGTCCAAAGATAAAACAGTACATTCTCCAGTCGTATCTATTATTTTAACAACTGTTCTTAGACTACTGTTTTCTCTTATTTCGATATAACTGATGTTACCATTGTCATTGACTTGAAACCTATCACAACCTAATGCTATAACACGAATGCCATTTTCCTCTAATACTTGGTCACTATTTGCATATACAGTAACCGAAGAGAATAGCATACACAAGGCTAAGACCATACTTAAAATACTCATTATCCTTCTGTTCATGATAAACCTCCATAACAATCTCCTATCGTTTTTCTTGAACTGGGTAACTCATACCTTTTGTTTTGTCGGCTTTTCCGACCCTCTATATATATAAACCCTTTTCCTCGCCAAAATTGGACAAGGTTTTTAAAATATTATTTTAAACTAAAAAAATCTCCGCAGTCTGACTGCGAAGAGTTTCTCTTTATTTCAGTTCAATCAGCGAGCACAGCCGGTCAGAGGAGTAGATGCCGAAGATGTAGGCTTCCTCCGTTTTCTTCATGCCTATGGATGCATTCTCCTTGTATTTCAGGGGGGATCTGTAGACGATCCTGACTGTTTCGAAGGGCTGGGCTCTGTACACCTCCTCCGGCAGGCTCTCCAAAGCGAAGTCCAGATATTTTGTGTTGTGAACGTGCCCGTTTATGTCGATATCGCTCCTTCTGAGGAGTATAGATTTTCTTGCGTCGTACTCCTCAGGCTCTGTCATCCTCGGAAGCTTATCGTCGAACATGGACTTTTCTTCAGGCTTGTACACATCCAGCAGGCTTTCGCTTATACCAGTGAGCTTCCCCGCCTTGAGATCGAAGAGGGCGAACTTGGCTCTGGCCCTTACGAGTTCTTCTCCATTTCTGTCAGTCACCTGGTAATCCCTGATGGTGGTGGTGCCGGCGCTCATGCTGTGAGCCCAGGTGGCGGCTTTGAAGGTCTCCCCGAATTTGGGAAGCCTGGTAACCTGAAGTCTCCACTCCACCAGTATCCAGGCTATGCTGCCCTGGATGGCCTTGTCTGAGACAGCCATGGCGTGGTGGTTGCTGATGTTTTCCAGCACCTTGAACATGGCCTCCAGTGAAAACTGTCCTCTTAAGTCATAGTCATCGAATCTTGGTATGTATTCTTCCGTAAAAAACATTTTTCTCCTTCCGCCTGAGTCTCAGGCTCTGACTTTTTCCTCCATCTCCTCTATGGAAATCACTTCAGAATGCCTGACCTTTCTCTTGTCCAGGTCTCTCAAGCCGCAGGGCACGCTGACTCCTGTGCGCTTGTTCAGTTTTCTGAGAGCATCGAAACCGTCCTCTGCACCCTCGCAGCCGATGGCATCTCCCACCGCCTTAGGGAACTTGTAGGCGGAAGCCGTGGAGCAGATCACTGTGGGAATATGATCCCCGGTCTCGCGAACGTAATCGTCGTAAACTTTTTTGCACACTGCAGTGTGGGTGTCCATGAGGTAGTGGTTCCTGTCCCACATCTCCCCGATGGTGCGGAGGGTCTCCTCCTCGGTGGCGAAACCTGCATAGAATCTCTTCAGGCCTTCCTGAAGAGGATCAGAATCCATGACAGTATAGAATTTCAGCATCTCAAGAGAGTTCATCCAGTCATTGACAAGGACCGAGTCGCGGCCGCTCAAAAGATACAGCAGCCTCTCCAGATTGGAGGACACCAGAATATCCATGGAGGGTGAATTTGTGAGCCTGAAATCCCTGGTCTCAGGCCTGATATCGTAAAGCCCTGTGTTCAGGAAATCCGTGAGCACCTTGTTCTCATTGGAGGCCACGATGAACTTGTTTACAGGAATGCCCATCAGATGTGCAAAATACGCAGCCAGGATGTTTCCGAAATTCCCCGTGGGCACCGCCACGTTGATGGGATCTCCCGCCCTGATCACGCCTCTCTCTATCAGCTTCACATAGGAATATACGTAATATGCCACCTGCGGAACCAGCCGGCCGATGTTTATGGAATTGGCGGAGCTGAAGATCACATTCTTCTCCCTGAGTTCCGCCCTGATCGCCTCGTCGTTGAAGATCTTCTTGACCATGGTCTGGCAGTCGTCGAAGTTGCCCTTCACCGCATAGACCTTGACGTTCTCACCTTCCTGTGTCACCATCTGTGCGCGCTGGAGCTGTGATACCCCTCCGTCGGGATAGAAAACGATTATCCCGGTACCGGGAACATCCGCGAAGCCCTCCAGGGCAGCCTTTCCGGTGTCGCCGGAGGTTGCGGTCAGGATCAGGACCTTGTCGGTGATCCCCTCCATACGAAGTGATATGGTTAGCAGATACGGAAGTATGGAAAGGGCCATGTCCTTGAATGCGGCGGTCTTTCCATGATAAAGCTCCAGGAAGTGAGCGCCGTCCGCATAGTTGATCTCGCAGACGTCGGAGGCGGTGAACTTCTCGTCGTATGCGCCGTTCACGCAATACTCCATGTCCTCTCTTTTGAAATCATCGAAGAACGCAAGGAGCACCTCCAGGGCGATCTCCCTGTAGGTCTTTCCCACCATGTCCTCCGGTCTGAAGGGCAGCTTCGGGATGATCTCCGGCACGTAAAGACCTCTGTCCTCTGATATGCCGCGGATGACCGCCTGCGCTCCCGTGAGCTTGTTAAGACTTCCTCTCGTTGATTCGTAAAACATGGTTCACCTTTCCATTTTACCAGATAGACTCCCAATATATTGCTTCCGCGGCCAGTCCCGCCGCGAAAGAAAGCAAATTCAAGATCAGCGAAAGCCCGAGGGCCTTCTTCATGGCCATTCCTGTCATTCCCCTGTAGCAAAAGGCTTCCACCACGACCGCCGCGGCTTCCATTACAAGAACGTAGGGCGCAATGGGATATCCTGTGAAAAACCTGCTCCCCCAGAAGGCCGGTATGTTATCCACCATCATTATCGTCACGTTTATCACCGGATTGGTGATCATATTCACCAGAACGGAATAGCCGAAATATTCTTTTCTTCTCTTGATAATGAGAATGGCTGCCCCTTCCACGATGATGGTCAGTATCAGGGCAGCAAGAACCGTGATATATGGACTACTGAAGATCATCCTTCCTGTCCTTATCCTGCTCGGCCTTTCTTCTGGCTGAGATATTGGCCACCTTGATGGCTGCGATGATCACCAGAACGATCACCACGATGACCAGAACGATCGGCATTGCCTGCATGATGTAGAAACCGGGTCCAAAGGCCACATCCCTCATCTTGCGGGACTCATCTTTTGAGAGTTTTTTGAAGTATCCCTTCATTACGGATGCGAATTCACTGATGCAGTTCATTTGTCTTCCTCCCTTTTGTCATCGTCAGCGGACTTTCTCCTTCCGGAGATCTGTATGACCATGATGATGGCAAAAACCGCTATTACAGAAATGATTGCTATGAGGCCCCATGGGGTGGACGGTCCTTCTTCAGGTTTCAACTCTGCGATGCCCGAACCGACCACTCCGGAGCCGACGGCCGGATCGATGACCAGATCCCTCTTTTTGCGGGTCCCGGCTTCGGCCGATCCTCCGAAAAAAACCTTTAACACTCTCATTTGTCTTCACCTCCGGTGTTTTTGTCCCTGCACGGTCCTCTGAGAACGGCAGCTATGAGGACCGCTGCCACCAGGATGAGGATCAGGGTCAGATATCTAAGATCGATGCTTCCTGTATCTATCACGTACAAAAGAACATATCCGAGAAGCAGCGCCAGTGTGGAAAGGCCGAAGGCGAATCCCGGATCTTCAGGCATTGCTGAGACAAGTCCGGTAAGGGTGATGGGCATTGCCATGTTGAAGAACATCACTGAGATGCCCATGAGGATCCAGGAGCCGTCTCCCGTAAAGAACAGCACAGCAGATATCATGAGACTCACCGCTGCTGTCTCCAGGGCTCCGAACCTGTCCGCAAGAATTCCGCCCAGAGCCTTTCCCGCACAGCTCATGCAGGGCACCAGAAGCATCAGGTATCCGGTCTTCTCAAAACCCATGGGCCAGATGAATCCTCCGTAGCTTCTGATGAGCACCGCCAGGAACAGAAATATCACTGCAATGGCGGTACCGATGTTGTCTCTGAGCATCCTGAAGTGGACGTAGTTTTTTGCGGGGGTATCTATGAGGCCGCCTGATCTCAAGCCCTTGGACCGGGACACCACATCTTTTGCCCAGTTATCCGTAGCCAGATAAACCATGATGATGGCCACCACCAGGATCATTACAGGAAGGAGGGCCCCCTGGCCGCTCATTCCCAAAAGCATCCCTGCAGCCACACCCAATGCTCCGGAGGATACGAAGATCCCGGAGGGAGATATTCTGCCCCCGGAGTTGACCAGCACGTCCACTCCTGCACCTACATGGAAGCTGGCGTTCAGGATACCTGCAATGATCATGGCGGCCCAGGAAATCACTTCCGTCTGCCAGATCCATATCATGATCAAGGGGATGAGCATCAGGTCCACGCCTTCGATCCCGATGACCTTCCTGATCTTGGGCCATCGGTCAGCCATGGCCCCTATCACCACCTGAAGGCCGAATGCCAGTATATTGTACAGAAGGAAGGCAAAAGTCAGCCTCTCCATATATACCGTCCAGCTCAGGCCGATATAGATCCTCCATACTCCTCTGTAGAGGATGTACAGGCAGCTCATGTCCACCGCAAAATGTGCAATTGTCCAGCCGGTGAGACTGTTCTTCATCCGATCATATCCTTCTGTTATCAGTTGTTGTATTTTACGGTCTTGGTTACGGGATCATACACGCGGCCGGATCTTTTGCGCTCCAGCTCGTTAAGGATCCTCTTGCGGAGCCTGATGTCATCGGGCACCACTTCCACCAGTTCGTCATCGTTGATGAACTCCAGGGCCTCTTCAAGGGTGAACACTCTGGCCGGGCTCAGCTTGATGTTGTCGTCCGAACCTGCGGCTCTCATGTTGGACTGCTTCTTGGCCTTGCAGGGGTTAACCACCATGTCGTCGGAGCGGGAATTCATTCCCACGATCATTCCCTCATAGACCCTGACTCCGGGCTCCACGAACATCTGGACACGCTCCTGTATGTTGAACAGAGCATAGGGAGTGCAGACGCCCTCCTCCTGAGCTATGGCCACGCCGTTTATCCTCTGGGGGATGTCTCCCTTCCAGGTGTCAAAGGAGTGGAAACGTCTCACCATGGTTCCCTCTCCGTGAGTATCGTTTATGAACTCGGTCCTGTATCCCAGAAGCCCTCTGGTGGGAACCAGGTATTCCAGCCTCTGATAGCCGTTCTCAGCAGCCATCTGAACCATCATTCCCTTACGGATATTGAGTTTGGAGATCACCGTTCCCGCATATTCATCAGGCACGGAGATGATTACCTCTTCGATGGGCTCCAGTGTCCTGCCGTCCTCGCCTCTCTTAAGAATTACCTGAGGCTTGGAGACCGCCAGTTCGTAACCCTCTCTTCTCATGTTTTCTATGAGTACAGAAAGATGCAGCTCGCCTCTGCCGCTTACCTTGAAGCAGTCTGTGGAATCAGTCTCCTCCACCAGAAGGCCCACGTTGACCTCAAGTTCCTTTCTCAGCCTCTCTCTGATGTGGCGGGAGGTCACATACTTGCCCACCTTGCCTGCGAAGGGGCTGGTGTTTACCATGAAGTTCATTGAAAGCGTAGGTTCCTCGATGTGGATCATCTCCATGGCTTCGGGATTCTGAGGATCACAGACGGTCTCGCCGATGGAAATGTCGGAGATGCCGGATACCACCACGATATCGCCGGATCCTGCTTCCTGCACCGCCATGCGCTTCAGACCTCTGTAAACGAAGACCTGGTTGACCTTCCTCATGACCACTTCGCCGTCTTCCTTGCAGACAGCCACCTGCTGGCCCTCGCGTATTTTGCCCCTGGTGATCCTGCCGATGCCCAGACGTCCGATATAGTCGTCGTAGGCAAGGGTTGATACCTGGAACTGGAGCGGTTCCCCGTCCCTGTCGGGATAGGGCTTGCAGTGTTCTATGATGGTATCGAAGAGCGGTGTCAGGTCGAACTTGCCGAAGCCCTTGGGGCTCTTCTTGATCTTCTGGCCGCCCTCTCCCATGATCTCGATACCCTCGATCTCTTTGGGGTCGCGGACCGCGATGCCCTGACGGGCGATGCCGTAGAGTATGGGGAAGTCCAGCTGATCGTCGTTGGCTTCGAGGTCCATGAAGAGCTCATAGACCTCATCCACCACCTCGTCCACTCTGGCGTCCTTCTTGTCAAGCTTGTTGATGAAAAGGATGGGGTTCAGTCCCTGCTCAAGGGATTTTTTGAGGACGAATCTGGTCTGGGGCATGGGGCCCTCCGAAGAGTCCACCAGAAGTATAACTGTGTCAACGGTCTTCATGATACGCTCCACCTCGGAGCTGAAGTCCGCGTGGCCCGGAGTGTCCACGATGTTGATCTTGACGCCGTTATGCATGATGGAGCAGTTCTTGGAGTAAATGGTGATCCCCCTCTCGCGCTCGATGTCGTCCGAGTCCATTACGCAGTCCACCACCTCCTCATTGTCGCGGAAAACTCCGGACTGATTGAGAAATGCGTCCACCAGAGTGGACTTGCCTGCGTCTACGTGCGCGATCACCGCTATGTTGATTATCTTTTCCTTTGCCATTCTATATACCTATCTGTCGAGTTCGACCTCGACTTCCCTCACTTCTGTAAGACCAACGGGACCTTCGATGTATACTTCTTTTGCGACGCCGCCCTCCACGATGCAGGTCACATCGATAGTGCCTGCAGGCTGAGGCAGCCTGTAGTGATGCTCCCCTTCTCCGTCCAGTATGCCGAAGCATGTGCCTGTTGCGGTGGAGCCGGATCCGCATGATCCCTCAAAATACGTGGTGTCCACGTCTTTGACATAGACCACCGGAGTGAGACTTTCAGTGGCCTCATCCCAGAACATCACGCCCATTGCCGGGGGATCGTACCTGTCGTTTATATATTCCTTGTATTTCGCAAAAGTCTCTTCCGAGGCTTCGATGTTCCTTACCACCACATGCATGATGCCGCCGTAATCAGCGATCATCGCAGGGTTGCCTAATATCTCTTCGCTGAAGACCCTGAGCGCCTTCGGCATAAGTATCTTCGTGTAGTTCGTATCGGTATTGACCGATACGTTCAGGTCCTCATCGGAGCCCGAAACATCTATGGTTATTTCGTTCTCTCCACTGAGATCCTGGGCTTTTGCAGCTATCAGCGCAAAAGATCTGGACGCGTTGCCGCAGAACTCCAGTCCGCACATCTCCATCTTCGGAGGCCTGCCCTCCTCACCCTTTAGGTCCAGGATGTAGCAGACCTGCTCACCTTTAAGCTCCTCCATGTCCAGAAGCTGATTGGCAACGGATGCATAGTCTGCTCTGTCGAATCTGTCATGGACGAATATCGTGATGTTGCCGGCCGGATCCGCCACCTGTATGTTCACTTTTATCTTTTTCTTCATAATGGTATCCGCCTTTCCTCTGTGCCTGAGGCCCATAACTCCCCACTGTAATATTGATGAAAAATTATATCATAATCATTGAACAAAATCAATTTGTATGATATATTAAATAGGCTGCTCTTTAAGCAGCAAGTGAATATGGAGACGTATCGAAGTGGTCATAACGAGCCGCACTCGAAATGCGGTCGCCCGTTCCGGGCGCGTGGGTTCGAATCCCACCGTCTCCGCCAATACTAAAAGGATCCCTTCACGGGATCCTTTTAGTATTGATGAACAGATAGAAGGGATTCGAACCCGAAAGGGCGCGACCGTAAATCGAAACTGTCCGGTGGACAGTTTCGTAGGGAGCGGGTCAAGCCGACTGTGCGGGGAGGCGCAGACCGGCGGATCGCGAAGCGATACGCGTAAATCCCACCGTCTCCGCCAATATGAAAAGGATCCCCTTGTGGGGTCCTTTTCATATTGATGGACAGATAGTACGGGATTCGAACCCGTGAGGGCATGGCGAGGCCGGCCCTGAACATGTCAGCAGCCGGCCCCTGGGAAAGTTATTCAACTTATTATGGGCAAATTTATTGTTATGCTCTTCTAGCCGAAAAGTCCTTTTCGGGAACGCTGTAGGTGATGTACAGTGTCACAAATGTCATCAGTCCGAGTTCCGTGAGAACGAGAAGTATCTGATATGCTGCCTCATTTCCAAATACCAGGAAGCTTGCAATCGCAAGGATGACTGTGATAACCGCGCTGACTACGATTTCTGCCTTGTTGATTCTGATTTCTGATAATTTCTTCATTTTGTTACCTCCTGTATTTTCAATTTGATTATATATTTAGTGATAAGGACCTTGATCCTTCTTTTGACGATTTTTCTGTGCTGTCCAACGCGGTGTCCATGTCAGCCCATCCGAAGCGGGCTATCGATATGATTATTGATGCAAGGGTCATTGCTTCTGCTACGAGACCTCCGTAGGAGCGGATCAGTGCGTCATATACCAGCGTGCATGGGGATCCGATGAGCTGCGAAACCCTTATTTCCTTTGCGGAGTTTGTCCAGTAACCTATGCAGGTGACCGAAACTGATATAAAAGGAAGAAGGCTTATCCAGCCGTCCCAGGTGAAGATCGTTATCCCCATCAGAAGAACTATTATGGTTCCTACCGTTACTTTGCTCTTTACCCAGGGCCAGTCGTTTACTTTCAGGAGAAGCAGATTTCTCAGGATGTTCACTGCCAGTCCCAACGCTCCGGTGTAGGCTCCCAGCAATATGAACTGGATCAGGAAGATCAGACAGCCCATGAGCTGGAAGAAGAACAGCTTTTTGTTGAATCTCATCTGATACGAGATTATGTAGAAGGCTACGGCCACGAAGCCTACAGCCTGGATCATCATTTCGTTCACTTAACTTTCCTCCCGCATCGAATTTCTCTTTGCAATCTTAAAATAACATGATATAATCGATTTGTAAAACTAATAGATTTTATTATATAGTTCAATTTTTTCTATCGATTTATGGAGCACAAAAATGGAAATAAAGAACCTTCAGACATTCATAAAGATCGTAGAATTCAATAATTTTACAAGAGCTGCAGAGAACTTAGGATATTCCCAGGCGGCTGTAACCGCTCAGATAAAGGCGCTGGAAGCGGAACTGGGTGTTCCTCTTTTCGACAGGATAGGCAAGAAGATATATCTGACCCATGAAGGAAAGGCCTTCCTTCCCCATGCCAGAAAGATAATCAACGACGAGTTAGAAGCTCTGGAGAGCGTGAGACCTGGAGGCGATCTGAAAGGCGAACTAATTATATGCTCAGCATCTTCCTATTCATCCAGAGTACTCCCTGATATTCTTCTGGAATACAGAAGTCTCCACCCGGAAGTCATGATCACCGTCAAAGTATCTGACTTCGTGGAGGACAACCTTAAGAAACTTGCCAGAGGCGAGATCGATTTCCTGGTGGAACTTGATGAAGATAAATCTTTCCGGGATTTCAGGAATGTATTCAAGCTGCCCGTGCCTCTAGTATTCGTTACCCATGTAGACAACCCCCTTGCAAACAAAAGGGCTATCAGCATCAAAGATGCCATTGCCAATGATTTCATAGTGTCCGACCGTGAGATCGGCTACTGTGCCCTTCTCGAAAAAGAACTGGGAAAGCGCGGGATGGAATTTGAGCCTGCTATGGAGATCGGATCTGTGGATGCCATACTTAACGTTATCGCAGGAGGCTTCGGTACGGCTATTATGCCTGAATACATGGCAGAAGAAATGCTGGATACAGGTAAAATCGCGAAACTGAACGTCAGTGATATCGAGATCAGCCTATTTGCTTATTTCATTTGTTCCAAAGACCGCTGGCTGGACCCCCTCATGAAAGAGTTCATAAGGATCATCAGCCATTATTAACTTACCCTAGCCTCCTGAGATCGCGCAAGACTGTCGATGTGATCTGCTCTATACTCTTTCTTTACTATTGAAGGAATCATGATATCCGGAAGAACTGGGATCACGTATTTTTTTAACCGTAATTACATCAGTCGCCACTGCATCTCTGAAGGCCTTATCATGTTCGACCATGATCATGGCAGGCTGATATTCGGTTATAAGTTTCTCCAACTGACGTCTGGTGTAAATATCGATATAGTTCAAGGGCTCATCCCATACATACAGGTTCGCTTTTTCTGAAAGGCTTGCTGCGAGCAGCACCTTTTTCTTCTGGCCCGCTGAGAACTCCGACATGTCCTTTTCAAACTGGGTTCTCATGAAACCCATCTTTTGAAGGATCGTAAGGAATAATGTCTCATCTATTCCTCGAATCCGCGCGTAGTCCGTCAGCTTTCCTGCAATAAATGATGTATCCTGGGTAACATAAGATATCTTGAGATTCGATCCTCTGATCAGCTGCCCTGAATAGTCAACGGGCTTACCCAGCAGCAATTTGAGCAGACTGCTCTTGCCGGCGCCGTTTACACCATCCAGAAATATCCGGTCCCCTTGTTCTATGGTGAAGCTTACCGGGGCATTTATCTCTTTTTCATCATATCGAACGGACACCCTTATCAGCTCTGCCATACGTTTTGTATGATATGGTACGCTGTGGATCTTCAGTTCCTGTTCAAACTCAGCATTCTTAAGGAGTTTGGATTTCTCCTCGATGGCCTTCTCCCTGCGGTCTCTCAAGATAACCGATCGCTTCATCATTTTGGCGGACATGTGCCCAATGTAACCTTTGTCGAAGCCACCGATCTTGGTCTTCTCTATCTTGTTTGACCAGTCCTCCTTTTGTCTGGCAGATTCCCTGAGTTTCCTTATATCCTTACCCAGTCTGATATTTTCTTCTATCTCAGCCTGTTGTCTTTCCTCGAACTCTTTGAGCCAGGTGCTGAAATCCCCTTTCTGTACGCCAATATTTGCCTTATTGATGGACAAAATATGGTCCACGCAATTATCCAGGAAATGCCGGTCATGAGATACAAGGATGAAACCTTTTTTGCGATTCAGATATGATGCCACCACCTCCCTGCCATGAAGATCCAGGTGGTTAGTGGGTTCGTCTATCAGAAGGAAGTGTCCCGGATTCAGAAATAGTGCAGCCAGAAGAACTTTTGTCTTCTCTCCTTCAGAAAGGGTTTTGAAACTTCTCCATAGCACGTCAGTATCCACATCCAGATATGAAAGTTCCTTTGCAATCTCCCAATCCTGAGCATCAGGGCAGATTTCGCCGAGAGCATATCTGGTCATCATCTCCGTATCTTTCACCTTATACGGAAAGTAGTCGAATATCACAGAGCCGGTGATCCGGCCTTCGTATTCATTCTTGAATTCACCCATAAGAAGTCTCATAAGAGTAGTCTTGCCGCGGCCATTCCTCCCGACGAATCCCAGTTTCCAGTCCGTGTCGATCTGGATATCGGCATTCTCAAACACGTTATCTAAGCTCCCCGGGTATGCGAAAGTTAATTTTTCTATTCTAATTAACGACATATATTTACCTCCTGAAATCAAAAATAGCTGCAAGGAGATCCCTGCAGCTCAGAAAGCAAAATATGCCTGAATAACTGCACTAAAACAGCGCAGCCGGGCCATATTAAAAACTATGAGTGAAAGATGATCTTCTTGCAAGCTGCAGGACGGTACACCAAAACTCACGGCATAATGCTGATGCCGTTAACAGTTTCCTATCCTGCGAATAAAAGTTTACTTGCTGAGAATAATCATCCTTTCACCTCTCTTCTTTGTTATTGTAAGTTCATTCTATCAAATACTAAATGCTATTGCAAATATCTTTGGCTCTTTCAAGGTCATCCTTTTTTACAGAAATAATATATCAATCCACCGGACTGAATCGCAGGCAGCCATGAATGAAGTCCAGTTTCGCGCGGCCCAGCAGCACCAGATATGAAAGATAACCGGCTAGATATGCCCTGCTCTGGAGCATCTTCATGGGATCCTCCGCATCGATTCCAAGTTTGGCAATAAGCGCAAGAAATATCTCATCCTGCCCCATTTCATGATCTATTATCTCTGTAAAGATATCCATCATTTCATCTATCATCTTCTGGTTCAGCTCCGCGATCTCAGGCAGTTCCTCTTTCGTGCACCAGCCTTTGTGTGCAAACGCGTAGATCTCGTGATCGGTCTTAAGTATATTTTCTCTCGTTGCGATCTCTGAAGGGAGATTATGGGCATAAGCTATTTTGGAATGATGACTGATCATGGCATCTCCGAGGTAAGCCACATCATCCGGAGTAACAAATCCCAGATGGGATGCAGTATGTCCCGGAAGCTGAAGCACGCCGAACTTTGTCCCGCATAACGTCACCTCCGTATCAGTTGGCATTATGACAGCATCAGCATTGAAATACACTGTCCTCCACATCGAAGTCCTCATATCCATGGGAAGATATCCACATGCATCTATGAGTTCATTCTTATTGGAACTTATGGCTGAATCCACAAAGCTTGCAGCGATCTCTGAATGGTGTTTATTCTGAAGAAGTCCATGTGCCCCGATATGATCTATATGAGTATGGCTGGTAAGTATCCCCGATACATGCAGTCCGTTCTCCTCGATGAATCTCAGAAGTTCTCCCGCGAAGAACACGCTTCCGCTGTCAATTAAAACAATATTATTTTCATCCAGCTTATAAAACGGTATCAAAGTATCTCTCGCAAGAATGCACCAGGTATTGTCTTTGATCTTTTCGATTTTGAATCTCATCAGGTACTGTCCCCCGAAAATTCTCTTCACAAAATTTATGTATTTCCTTTATCTACCATGATATTAAAAGCAAAACATATGCCAATCACACCGTCTTCTTCGGTTTCTGATTTAAATAATATTTATTTCGGGATCATTCAAAAACTGGCTTGATACTTGCATAATATTACTGCAAAAGACCTTTTCAAAAGGATATCATGATTTTTAATAAGGAGGAGCTTAACATATGGCTTTTAACAGAATTGCTCTTATGGGCACTGGTTCTCTGGGGACCATCCTCGGTGCTTATCTCTCTAAAGGCGGAGTGAATATCGATCTTATCGATGTCAATCAGGCTCATGTTGACGCCCTTAATAAGAATGGCGCTCACGTTATCGGTACCGTGGACATCACAGTGCCTGTACACGCTATCACACCTCAGGAAATGGAAGGCGAATACGACCTGTTCCTTTATATGACCAAGCAGACATATAACGACACAGCCATTCCCCAGATGGTGTCTCACCTTGCTCCCGGAGGATATATCTGTGTATTCCAGAACGGCATCCCGGAAGATGCTGTTTCCAAGGTGATCGGTGAAGAACACACCTTAGGCGCTACCGTTGGCTGGGGTGCTACGTGGATCGGGCCCGGAGTCTCCGAGGCTACTACCATAGAATCTGACTGGTACTTCAACATCGGAACCATGAACGGTGAGATCACACCGGAACTCGAAGAACTCAAAGCCCTGCTTGAAAACATGTGCAGGGCAAATATCGAAACCAAGTGGATGACAGCCCGTTGGGAGAAACTTCTGGCTAACGTTGCTATGAGCGGCATGTCCGCATGTCTCGGATGCACCTTCGGTGACGTGCTCGACGATCCTCATTCGCTTCTTTGCGCGCAGCATCTGGCAAGAGAATGTGTCAGGGTCACCAAGGGTCTCGGCTATGAATGCGCCTATAACGAAGGCATACAGACTACCATAGACAAAATATTTGATTTCCACAATGAACAGGAAAAGAAAATGGGTTCCGACATCGCCTTTATGGTGGTTTGGGGAACCGGACACCGCGCCTCTAAAGCAAGTATGCTTCAGGACCTTGAAAAGGGCCTTAAATGCGAGGTCGATGCGATAAACGGAGTCCTTTCCTCCAGCGGCCGCAAGTGCGGAGTACCGACCCCTGTCAGCGACAAGGTCGTTGAGATCATTCACGAGATACAGGATGGCAAACGCACCCCCTGCTGGGACAATCTGAAGGAATTCGATATGTTTGATGGAGTAGAGATCAGGCAAGAATAAAGCTCACAGTCATTTCAATCATAACAACACCTTAAGTCAACCTTTCATCTCCATACACGGTAAAGGCTGCAAAATAAAAGATCCGGACCGTTTGACGATTCGGATCTTTTATTCATTTATTCATCTTCTGAGCCATTCAATCCTTGGCTACAATGATTCCGGCATTCACAAGCTCTTCTATCTTATCTTCTGAATATCCGTGTTCTTTCAGTATTGCTTTAGTGTTCGCTCCAATTCCGCCGACCGACTTGGTGGGAAGCGTTTCTATACCGTAAAAGTGATTAGGAGGATTCACCATCTTCACATGTCTCTTGGTCTCGAATTCCACATCGCAAACGTAATCGTTAGCTATGGCCTGTTCACTGTAAACAGCTTCAGCACCTTCCGCTACCCTCTCCAATACTACGTCAGCCTCTTCGAATATCCTGAGCCACTCATCGGAGGTCTTGGACGCGAAGGCTTCGATTATGGGCGGATAGAACTCATCCTGATTGAACATGAAGCCGACCAGTGACTGCATTCTTGGATCGTCCACCCAGCGTTCAAGCCCTAGTAGAGGCAGTACCTTTTTGACCCCTCTGGTATGCTCCAGAACGCATACGTAGATCCATCTGCCGTCTGCGCATTTATATGAATTTGCGAACGGGATCCCCAGCTTCACAGGAAGTTTACCGGATGAATCCATTCCCCCGTGAAGGTCCAGCTGCGCCATAGGGCAGTAATCAGCCTGTCCGGTGATGAGATTGGAGAAGTTGCACCACAAGCCGGAAGCCATGAGTGAAGAAGTTACTCTTATGCCCTTGCCGTCGTGCATTTTTTTATAAAGAAGACCTCCAAGGATACCGCTAAGTACGTTCCCTTCCGCGATAGTATCGCCAAAAGCTGTGGAAAGGTTGATGGGTTTATCTCCGTCGCTGCTCCAGTCCTTGAGAACTCCGCTGGATGCCCAGAACGCAGCAGCATCAAATCCGGGGCGCTGCGACTTCGGTCCTTCGTAGCCATAGCTTGAGAAATGGTAATACACCAGATGCGGGAATTCATCCTTCAGGGAGTCATAATCCAGGTGCATATTCTCAAGAGAAGCATATCTTACGTTGCTCACGAAAGCATCCGCATCCCTAAGAAGATCTCTTATTATGGCAAGTCCCTCTTCAGTCTTCAGGTTGATGGATATGAGTTTTTTGTTTGAGTTCTCTATGGTAAATATGGCGTTTTCCTCGTCTGTTGTGGGTATGCCGAAATTGGCGCCGTACATTCTCCATATATCTCCGGTAGGGGCCTCTATCTTGATGACCTCCGCACCCCAGTCTGCCAGTTGTCTTGTAGCTCCCGGGACGGCGACATGCGTCTCCAGAGTAACGATTTTAATACCTTCGATCAGGTTCATGGTTCTCTCCTTTTAATTTCAAAGCGTTATTATAAAAATCAATAAATGTATTTATCAGTTCTTCATCAGTCTCTCCCTGAAGTTCCCACAGTTCCTGAACGAGAGGGTTACGGTCATATTCTTCTTTGGTAACTTGTATGCCCTCTTCCCTCAGTGTTTTAAGTATCTGAAGCTGGCGCCTGTCGTTCTCAGGGGGAGTCAGCATATCATGGTCTCTTCCGTCAAACTCTCTAAATGTGAAATTCTCACGGCCTTCATATCTTTCTTTTATCTTCGTGAAATTCCGGTCGAAACTGATCAGGCGGTCATCTCTGCTCTGACATACAAGTACAGGGCATGTGGCGTTTGCAAGGCCTTTAACGCTGGTAAATCCGGCCACCTTGCCGAATTCCCGCTTGCTGAATGCCTTCATGAGATAAAGTACCAGCGGAGCCCAAAAACCGAATTTAGTCTCTGCGAAAGGCCTGAGCGTATCGGTGACCTCATTGAATGCGGAAATCGATATCATGGCCTTCTGCCCATGATCACGGTAGCATCCGGCGCCATTCATGGCATATCCGCCCCAGGAATGACCGAACAGAAGGAGCGGAAGACCTGACAGATATTCATCCTTCTCAACATGGGTGAGAACATCTTCCATATCTATAATATGCTGCGGAAGTCCTTTGAAAGACTCTCCGGAGCTCCTGCCTGCTCCTACTCCGTCGAAGAACAATACCATAAAACCCGCGTCCGCGAAAAGCTTAGCTTCCTTAAGATAGTTCTCAATGCTTCTGTTATATCCATGAGTAAATACGATGAGCGCCCTGGGCTCTCCCTCGGGTTTGAATATAAGGCCTCTTATGGTCTCCCCTATTGAAGACTCACATGAGAACTCCTCATATCTTATATCAGGATTTCTCTTCAGAAAGAATTCCAGGAATCCAGTGGAGTCCTGCATCCTCATCCTGAAGAACCTTCCGTATACAGGTGCAAAAAATTTCAGAGCCAATGCTCTTACTGCTAATACTATAACGATTATGATTACTATTACTTTAACTGTTCCCATATCTACCTATTAACTCAAGCGCACCTCCGGTCGCTTTGTATTTCCTTTCCCATTTTGTTAAAAAGCAAATCTTATGCCAATAGCTTTATCTCTCATCATCCTCGTCCTGCAGGCCTTTACGATCCCAATTGGAAATGCGGCTTCCATAACGTGCATTTCTGCACGTGCAGATTCGCACGAATGCGTGCTAAAATGCACGTTTTGCGTGAGCGCAGCCGTTTTTTCCGAATTTTGATTTGGCACAGGAATTGCTCAAATATATTGCGGCAATCAAAAAAGATTTCGATTTGTTTTTGTGATCATACATAACTGAAAAGGAGGTAGAGCGATCTTAATCGCGAAAAAACAATGGCAAAAAGAATGGAAAACGTATATGTCGTCGCAATGGGACGTTCAGCCATCGCGAAATC
>CAJOKT010000025.1 GCA_905235115.1 uncultured Peptostreptococcaceae bacterium | reverse complement strand
CGAGGACGCGGAATCCGGAGAAGGACTCTACATGAGGACCACCGACGAGATGATGGAGGAGTTCGCTTATCTGGGCGACAGGGCCAGGGAGGTGGTCATCGACAACACCAACCTCATTGCGGAAAAGATATCCGGAGACATCAGGCCCGTACCTGAAGAAAAGTGCCCGCCAAAGATCGAAGGAGCAGAGGAGACCCTGAGGGAGACCTGTCTCAAAAGACTCCACGAGATGTACGGGGAGAACCCGCCGGAAGTGATCATGGAGCGCTTCAACAAGGAACTGAACTCCATCATCGACAACGGATATGCCGTCATGTACGTCAGCGCACAGATGCTGGTGCAGAGGTCCCTTAAGGACGGCTACTTGGTAGGTTCCAGGGGATCCGTCGGATCGTCCTTCATCGCCACCATGGCAGGGATCACCGAGGTAAATCCTCTGGATCCCCACTATCTCTGCCCCAAGTGCCACAAGGTCATCTGGGGCGACAAGAACCTCTACGACTGCGGCATAGACATGCCGCCCATGAAATGTCCAGACTGCGGCGCTGACATGAGGAGAGAGGGCTACACCATTCCCTTTGCCACGTTCCTGGGATTCGACGGGGACAAGGAGCCTGACATCGACCTGAACTTCGCCAGCGAATATCAGTCCACCGCGCATAAGTACGTGGGCGAGATCTTCGGAGAGGAAAACGTCTTCAAGGCAGGCACCGTCGGCACAGTTAAGGAAAAGACTGCAGCGGGCTTCGTGTTCAAATACTACGAAGAGAGAGAAGTTCCTGTAAACAAGTATGATGTGGACAGGCTTTCCTCCCACATCACGGGAGTGAAGAGGACCACCGGTCAGCACCCGGGCGGAATAGTCATCTGCCCGGCGGACCGCGAGATATTCTTCGAGTTCTGCCCCATACAGTATCCTGCCAACGACCCGTCGACGGGGATGATAACCACCCACTTTGATTATCACAAGATCGACCAGAACCTGCTTAAACTGGACATGCTGGGCCACGATGTTCCCACGCAGCTGAGGCAGCTCTGGGATTCCACAGGCGTGGATCCGCTGAACGTGGACCTGACGGACAGGAAGGTGCTGAGCATCTTCAACTCCATCGACGCCCTGGGCATCGACGAGCCTGAGTACAAGTTTACTCACGGCACACTGGCCATTCCTGAGTTCGGCACCCATTTCGTAATGCAGATGCTGGACGACACCCAGCCCCAGAGATTCGCCGACCTGGTCAGGATCTCCGGATTCTCCCACGGCACCGACGTCTGGCTGAACAACGCCAGGGACTACATCAAGGACGGCCAGGCCACCATGAGCGACGTCATCTCCACCAGAGACGACATCATGAACTACCTGATCCTTAAGGGCGTCCCCAACAAGGACGCATTCACCATCATGGAGATCGTCAGAAAGGGCAAAAAAGACCTTTCCCCGGAGCAGGTGGCTTTAATGAAGGAGCACAAAGTCCCCGACTGGTACATCGACTCCTGCAACAAGATCAAATACATGTTCCCCAGAGCCCATGCGGTGGCCTACACCATGATGAGCTTCAGGCTTGCCTGGTACAAGGTATACTACCCGGCTGAATTTTATGCAGCCTATCTTACCACAAAGGTGGGGGATTTCGATGATCAGACCATCATGAAGGGCAAGGAAGCCATCATGAACAGGATCAATCTGATCGATATGAAGGGAACTAACGCTACAGCCAAGGAAAAATCCGACTACACGGTGTTGGAGGTAGCCTACGAGGTATACTGCAGAGGGCTGGAGTTCCTTCCGCCTTCCCTGGAATATTCGGAGGCGCTGAAGTTCACAGTGAAGGACGGCAAACTTGTAATGCCCTTCGCTGCTATAAACGGCATAGGGGAGTCAGCGGCCATTTCTCTGGTGGAGGAATACAGGCAGAAGCCCTTCGATACCATCGAGGAGGTCATGAAGAGGACCAAACTCAACAAGACCACCATGAACTACCTGAAGGAGTACGGAGTATTCGAGGGACTTTCGGAGACAGACCAGCTGAGCATGTTCTAGGATATTCAAAAGATAAAAAGAGGCGCTTCTCCTGGAAGCGCCTCCTTTTCTTGTATAAGAACCCTCCGGGGGGTTAAGCTTTGCGATGGTGTGGGCCACAAAATGCGGTTCAGGGGCTTTGCGGCCCAAAAGTTGAATGATGGGTTGGGCCACAAAAGATGATATATGGGTTTTGTGGTCCAAAAGTTGAATGATGGTGTGGGCCGCAAAATGCGGTTTATGGGTTTTGCGGCCCAAAAGTTGAATGATGGGTTGGGCCACAAAATGCGGTTTATGGGTTTTGAGGCCCAAAAGTTGAATGATGGTGTGGGCCGCAAAATGCGGTTCAGGGGCTTTGCGGCCCAATGATTGAATGACAGGTTGGGCCACAAAAGATGAAATATGGGTTTTGCGGCCCAAAAGTTGAATGATGGGTTGGGCCACAAAATGCGGTTTATGGGTTTTGCGGCCCAATGATTGAATGACAGGTTGGGCCACAAAAGATGAAATATGGGCTTTGCGGCCCAATGATTGAATGACAGGTTGGGCCACAAAAGATGAAATAGGGGCTTTGCGGCCCAAAATAATGAATGACGGGTAGGGCCACAAAAGATAAAATATGGGTTTTGCGGCCCAAAAGGTGAATGATGGGTTGGGCCACAATGTCAGTGTTTTGCGGCTTGTGTTCCAATAGGAGCGAACTGAACAGAGGGATGCCCTTACTTAAGATCATCACAAAAACCTGAGCCCCACGATTCCTGCCAATATCATCACAATGCAGATGACCTGGGGCAGGTTCAGAGCCTCCTTGAAGAGAAAGATACCCAGCAGAGTGGTGCCCACGATGCCGAAGCCGGTCCACATAGCGTAAGCCGTTCCAAGGGGGAGTTTTTTCAGGGCTGCAGCAAGGAGCACTGCGCTTAAAATGTAGAAGACTGCCGTGACCACCGATGGGGCAAGCTTGGTGAAACCTTCAGAATACTTCATAGCCGCCGCCCATGTGACCTCCGCGGCACCAGCAGCAATAAGAATGAGCCATTGCATTTTGCTCCTCCAAAAATAAAAACTCCGGCACCCCGCACCTTCAAAGGCCTAACGGTGCGGACCGAAGTCTGATATACTGCCCGGCGGCAGTCGCTTATTATTTTAAAGACGGATCTTAAAGACGGATCAGGAGTCTATCTCAGATTCAGAAAGACTTCCTTTTCGACTTGATTTACGTCAATATCAAGGGCATAGGCAAGCTCGCTGAAGAGCATCCTTTCACCTTCACGCATGACGCGCTCATCTGCGGCGTGAAGCTTTTTGCCGATTTTTTCCTGATCGTTCTGCTTATTGTAGAGGGCAGTGAGCATGGAAAACACATCCTCAGGTGACCCGCAGAGAAGGATGTTCTTGAACAAATCCTGCCTCACGTGGCTGTTTTCCTCCCATTCCATGGGGTCTATGGGCAAAGAGTCGATTAGTGCTCTTGCCTCTTCCCTGGTGAGGATGGTGCGCATGCGTTTTTTGATCTTGTCGTTTCCGGTGGGAGCATATATGGTGTTCTGTCTCTTGGAGACAGGGGTAAGAATATAGTACTGGCTCTTTCCCCCTCCGAAGGACATCTCGGTGATATCCGTGACTTCACAGATACCTTCCGTACCGTATATGACTGTATCTCCAATTTTGTACATGGCTCCCTCTTCGATTTTGGTCCGACAAACCACCTACGATAATAATATCACAAAAAACAAAAAAGTGCCAGAACAAAAATTCCATGATATAATGAAAAAAACACCGAAAGGCATATTTTCAATGCAGGCACAAATGGCGTGACCCTGGGATATGAAAACATTATAGTGGCGGAAGATCTTGACCTAACCATAAGCCAGGGAGATTATCTGGCCATAGTGGGAAAGAACGGGTCCGGCAAATCCACCCTCATGAAGACCATCCTGGGCCTGGTGCAGCCTCTGAAGGGCCAGGTGATATTGGGCGAGGGATTCTCAAGGCGTGACATGGGATATCTTCCTCAGGTGTTTGCGGTGCAGAAGGATTTTCCGGCCTCCGTGGAGGAGATCGTGCGCTCAGGCTTTCTGTCATCTCTTGGAAAGAGGTTCTTTTACACCGGGGAAATGAAGGAAGAAGCCGACAACAACATGGAACTCCTGGGGCTGGAGGACCTGAAGAAAGCCTGCTACAGGGATCTTTCAGGAGGTCAGCAGCAGAGAGTGCTTCTGGCCAGGGCCCTCTGCGCAACCCGTAAGATGCTTCTGGTGGACGAGCCGGTGGCGGGACTGGACCCGGAGGCACAGTTCGAGATGTACGGCATCCTTCACCACCTGAACCACAATAAGGACGTTACCATAGTCATGGTGTCCCACGATCTGGAGGCGGTGGACAAATACGCTGATCACGTGCTTTCCATGGGGGAGGAGATCACCTACAGATAGCTGACCCGCGCCGGGCATCCGCCCCGCAGCTTAACTTAACAAAAGAGTGTTGACAGTGTACTATTACAAGTAGTACACTTTTTTGAAAAGGGTATATTTAAATATCATATCATGCAGGCGGGAGGCGGAGACGTACGGCCGCAGCCCGCAGCTAATAAGGAGGAAACCGGATGTTCGAGATCGATCCCAGATCAAGGAAATCGATTTATGAGCAGGTGATGGACAATCTTAAGGATGCCATCGTGATGGGCCAGCTTCCAGAGGGGACGAAGCTGCCGTCGGTAAGAGAACTGTCAAAATCGATATCCGTGAATCCTAATACGGTCCAGAAGGCATACAGGGAACTTGAACAACAGGGCTATATCTATACCAAGACAGGCCTTGGCACTTTCGTATGCCCGCTTTCCGAGATAAGAGCGGAAGGACCTGAGCTCGCCAGGGCAGAGGAGGAGATGGCTGAAGCCTTCAAAACTTTTTTGCGCCTTGGGATGGGATTTGAAGAGTCGGAACGTAAGGCTCTGGAAATTTTTGAGATTATAAAAAAGGAGAGTGATGAGAAATGATCAAGGTGGAGAACGTTACCAAGAAGTTCGGGCAGACCAAGGCTCTGGACGATCTCACCATGACCGTGCCCAAGGGCTCAGTATACGGGCTCATGGGCGTCAACGGAGCAGGTAAGACCACGATAATCAGACACCTTGCCGGATTCCTCATCCAGGACGAGGGAACCATAACCGTCGAGGGAGAACCGGTGGCGGACAACGAAGGACTGAAGGAGCGCATGCTTTTCATTCCTGACGAGGTGTACTTCTTCAGAGGATATACCATGGACGAAACGGCGGCCTACTTCAGAAGGATCTATCCAGGCTGGGACCAGGAGAGATTCGAACACATGGCTTCCGATTTCGGTCTGAACAGGGACCAGAACATGGGCAAGTTCAGCCGCGGCATGAGGAAACAGGCGGCTTTCTGCCTGGCCATGTCGGCGAAGCCGGACTATCTGGTCCTGGATGAACCGGTGGACGGACTGGACCCCATCGTCAGACACAAGCTCAGACATTACATCTTCGACGACGTGGCGGACAGGGAGATGACTGTGCTCATCTCGTCCCACAATGCCAAGGAGATGGAGGACATATGCAACTACATCGGCCTCATGAGAAACGGAAAGATGGTCTACGAGGGAGACCTGATGGAACTGGACAATGTGACGGTGGAGTCCCTCTTCCTTGAAAAACTGGGAGATATTTATGAGGGAGGTGAGATCGATGCGTAACAACAAATGGATCTCAGGGCCTCTCATGAGAGAGGGACTGAAGCAGTTCTGGTTCATACCGGTACTGATCTTCATAGCATACTTCATGTCCGGCATATTCCCGCTGATCCTTACAGGCCTTCGGTATAACGCCGGTTATGCCAGGGAATGCCTTGCCAACAACAATCTGGGATTCCTGTTCCTTATAGGGGGAGCCAGCATAGTGACAGGATGCATCGCCACCAGGATGTGGCACGGCCAGGCACAGGCTTTCTCGGTCATAAGTCAGCCATATTCCAGATCGAGGCTGTTCAACAGCAATGTGCTCCTCGGGTGGCTGATGATGATAGCTCCCATCCTTCTGATGGCTGTGACCTACCTTGTGCTATCTCCCCTGGTCAGGACCGTCCCGCCCGGATCAGAACTGCTGTACGGGCCGGTGTTGGAGGACGTTTCAACCGTACCTGTCTACGGCGTTTCAGAGGTGGCGAGCTGGTTCCTTGAGACCACAGCGATGTTCACCTTCCTGTACGCTCTGAGCGTGGTCGCAGGCGTATTCTCCGGGACCACCATGATGACGGTGCTGCTGAGCCTCTTCAATATGGGAATAGTGTTCGTGACCGTGGGCACGGGGCTGCTCTATGCAGAGGAATACCTGAGAGGATTCTACGGCATGGGGGATATTCCCCGGATACTGATCTCCATAAGCAACCCGATCCTCGGCAAAATACTCTTTCTGATCGAAAGTGATCAGCCCCTTCTGGGGACTGTGCCAAGGTCACTTCTTTACATCCTGGCGGGTGTGATCATCATACTCCTTGCCAGAGCAGCTTTCGGAAGAGCAAAACTTGAGCGCACGGGAGATCACATGATGTCCGGAAGAGGGGAGGCTCTGGTAACTGCCATTCTTACCTTTGAAGGTGCAGCGCTCCTCGGGGCCATGATGGGCATGGGCTTTGACTCCAGGCCGGCCATGGCAGTGGGCTTCGTTCTCGGAGCGGTGCTCACCTGGTTCATCGTCAAGGTCATCCTGGTGAGAACGGTCAGAGTTTTCAGCAAAGAACACATAAAGCCACTCATAGCGGGAACGATATGCGCTGCAGTCTTCGTCATGATATTCCTGGCGGACATCTTCGGATATGGCCTCATGGTGCCGGACAAGGCAGACGTAAAGGGAGTGGATCCCTCCTCTTCCATGTATTACGACAACGCCATACTCCTGTATGACGAGAGCACAGGCGTGATCGGTACGGACCGAAGCGTGGAAGATGAAGAATTCATCTCAGAGGTGGTGGATCTTCACAGATATATAGTCGATTCAGGACTGGCCTGCAACGATGACAGCGGAGATTTCAGCATCATATTCAGCTACGAACTCAAAAACGGCAGGACCATGGAGAGACGAATATACCTGCCTGCTGATGACAAAGCCATCGAGATGCTGCAGTACATAGTCGATACCAAGGTCTACAGGGACCGCCGTCTGCTGCCGGAGGAAGTGCTCCAAAGAGCCAAGAGGGCTGAGGTCACCTGTAATATCAGCAATGCGGGACAAGAATTCCCCCAGTACGATTTCTATCTGAGCATCACTGACAAGGACACGCTTCAGGCCTTGCTGGATGCGTACACGTCCACTGTCCGGGATCACAGGACCGATGTCAGGGAGTGGATCCGGGGGAGAGATGAAATTCCGGAAGGACGTATGTGCTGGATCGACATAGGCTTGACGTATGAGGACGGGGCTCCGGGTGAAGCAGGAGACGGATTCATCGAGATCATGATCAATGAATCGGGCTCGGAGCTGGAAGAATTCCTAATTAAACTTCACGATGAAGAAAAATAATTGTTGACATCCAACAAAATAATCAGTATTATACCGTTATTAAGCAACAAAAAACGGGTCCTGCCCGGGAAAGAATGGAAATGAAGAGGAACTTTGCACAGCTTGATCGATACTATTACTCCTATTCAGCAACCATCTGAAAAGGAGTGATTCGTATGCGGTAAGCCGGCAGGGTCCGGAGGCGCAGTCCGGGAGTCCGGAAGGTGCCGTAAAGTTATAACAGTTGTATTGAAAACTGCCGCTCGTGGGTCACCCGGGCGGCAGTAATATTTTTTGCACAGGCCGGGACGCGAGGGCAGAAGAAGGAGAGACAGGATGTTGTTGAAAGCAGTTTTGCTGGTAGCGTTTTTTGCGGTAATGTTGATTGTTGGATTTGTATGCAGGCGACAAGCCTCCGACGTGTCGGGTTTCGTGCTGGGTGGGCGTAAAGCCGGTTCCTGGCTTACAGCCTTCGCCTATGGCACGTCGTATTTCTCGGCGGTGATATTCGTGGGATATGCCGGTCAGTTCGGATGGAAGTTCGGAGTGGCCTCCACCTGGGTAGGGCTTGGGAATGCTTTCATCGGGTCGCTTTTGGCCTGGGTGATCCTGGGCAGGAGGACCAGACTCCTTACACAACAGCTTGATTCATCCACAATGCCGGAATTCTTCGGGAAGCGTTTCGGGTCGGGAGCCCTTAAGACCGCGGCATCGGTGATAGTATTCATTTTCCTGGTGCCCTACACGGCGTCACTATATAACGGGCTGTCCAGGCTTTTCGCCATGGCTTTCGACATAGACTACACCTGGTGCGTCCTGATGATGGCGGTGCTCACGGGAGCCTACGTGCTTCTCGGCGGCTATATGGCTACCGCAGTCAATGACTTCATCCAGGGGATCATAATGATCTTCGGGATCATTCTGGTGGTGGGAGCGGTGCTCAATGACAACGGAGGATTCATGAATGCGCTCATTACCCTTTTAGAGGTGGAAGAGGAGAGCGGTGCTGGGCTTAGCGGCCCCTTCGTGTCCTTCTTCGGACCCCAGCCTCTGAACCTCCTCGGGGTGGTGCTCCTCACTTCCCTGGGGACCTGGGGGCTTCCGCAGATGGTTGGCAAGTTCTACGCTATCAGAAGCGAATCTGCCATCGCCAAGGGCACGGTGATCTCCACAGTTTTTGCATTTGTGGTGGCAGGCGGCTGCTATTTCCTGGGAGGTTTCGGCAGACTCTATGGAGAAAGCATAGAATACACAGTTTCGGGAACGCCGGTATATGACAGTATCATTCCTGCCATGCTCTCCACGCTTCCTGACATAGTCATAAGTGTGGTGGTGATCCTGGTGATGTCTGCCTCCATGTCGACCCTTTCGTCCCTTGTGATCACATCCAGTTCCACCCTCACCCTTGACATAATCGTGCCTCTGGGGGAAGCTTTAAGCAGATCAAGAAGCGCAAAACATCCCGCCCCGAAAGATACCTCCTGCATTCAGGAAAGGGGAAAGCTTCTCTGCCTCAGGCTCCTTGTGGTCTTTTTCATAGTGATATCCGCGGCCATAGCCATAGTTCAGGCGAAGAGCTCCGTGACCTTCATCGCTCAGCTCATGGGAATATCATGGGGTGCGCTGGCAGGGGCATTCCTGGCGCCCTTCCTGTATGGTCTGTACTGGAAGAGGACTACTGAAGCGTCGGTATGGGTAAGCTTCGGAGGAGGCATACTGATCATGGTCTGCTGCATGTGGGCCATGTTCACCGGCAACATCTTCCTGAGCCCATACTTTACATCGCCCATAAACGCAGGATTTCTGGCTATGGTGTCGGGGCTTGTGACAGTGCCTTTGATCAGTCTTGTGACCAAAGCGCCGGAAGGGCAAAAGGTGGACTCAATGTTCTCCTGCTATGACAGACCTGTGGTCACCCACGCTTCCGTGGCTCTTTCCGGCGAGGAAGATCAGTAAAGTATACGGTAATTGACATTTCCGGGGTTTTAGGGTATGATTTTCTGCACTGGTCTTATAATCGATAGAATATCATACAGGAGGTAATTTTTTGGACAATTTTGAGAATAAAACTCCGGAGGAACAGCCGGAAGAAAAAGAAGTAAAGAGAGAAACTCAGGCGGCACCCAAGGTGGAGCAGCAGAAGTACTATACCGATGGCAACCCCTACGGGCAGCAGTATACCAGACCGCAGTATGATCAGCAGTATGGTCAGCCTCAGTATGGTCAGCCTCAGTATGCAAGCGTACCGAAGCAGAGCGGTATCCCCACATGGCTCAAGGTGCTCTTGATAATCGTATTGATCCTCGTCCTTATAGGATACATGTTCACGTCCTGCATCCGCAGCCTGACCAGCTCCATGGGAGGAATGATGGATGAATCTCTCCTTATGGAAGGAGAGGGAACGAGCGTATCCGATATCGATGGTGAATACGTTGCAGTTCTTCATATTGAGGATGAGATCAGTCAGTCCAGTTCGTTCTGGTATGACCACTACTACCTGCTGGATACCATAGATGATCTGATCGCGGACGACAACAACAAAGGAATAGTTTTCTATATGGATACCCCGGGCGGATCAGTATATGCCACAGATGAGATGTATCTGGCCGTGAAGGATTATCAGGAAAAGACCAGGAGGCCAGTATATACCTATATGGCTTCCATGGCAGCTTCCGGCGGATACTATATCGCTGCGCCCTCTGACAAGATCTATATCAACCGAAACGGAGTGACCGGATCCATTGGAGTCACCATGGGCAACTACATAGACATTTCTGAACTGCTTGCAAAGTATGGAGTGAAGGTAAACACTATCACATCCGGCCGTAACAAGGCGATGGGTTCAGAGATGGTACCCATGACTGATGAGCAGAAAGCCATCCTTCAGAGCATAGTGGATGAAGCCTATGAGCAGTTCACCGCTATCGTAGCTGAGGGAAGAGGAATGGACATCGAGAAAGTCAAGGAGCTGGCAGATGGAAGGATCTACACCGCCCTGCAGGCAAAGGCTAATGGCCTTGTGGACGAAGTGGGGACCTATGATGATCTATGTGACGCGTTCCTTGCAGATAACGGACTGGATGCATCCGTCCAGATCGTGGACTTCTGGCCGCCTCAGATGAGTGAACTGGACTCTTTCCTGAACAGGTTCATGAGCACAGACTTCAGTCCAAGCGGAATGCTTACTGCTGATCAGATCGAGGAGCTTCTCAGCCTGAACGGTAAGATAGAACTCAAGTACATGTACAGCGAGTAAGCATACGCAAAACACTTGAATAGCAAGAATTAAGAGGAAGCTTGGGCTTCCTCTTTTTTGCGCATTTCACTTTAGTGCCCTGATAAATTGACATAAAAATCGCAAGAGGGCATAATATTTACAGGTTATAAGCCAAACAAGTACATGTTGCAGAAACAAACAATATATCGGGAGGATACCCATGAGAAGATATATGAGCAGGATCGCACTTTTGTTATCCATCCTTATGCTGCAGTTCCTTGTGCCTTACGATGTAATGGCACTGGATAATGACGTGCAGGAAGATAATGCTGAGCAGATTGAACAGACAGTTACTGAACTCACGGGCCACGAGGATGAAGTAGAACTCGATCCGGAAGTATCGGCATTGCTTGGATCACTGAATGATGAGGAGCAGGGAGAAGATCCCGTGCTCCTTTTTGAGTGGACTGACAAGAGAAACGAAGCTGACTCCAAGCACTTCATGAACAGCGACGGGACCTTTACAGCAGTCAAGTACCCATACGCGGTACATTTCCAGACTGAAGAAGACGGGGAATACATCGATATAGATAACCGCCTCAGCGAGAAAGCTGCAGAAACTGAAGAGGAGATATTGCTCGCAGGGATGCTCATGGGAGAAAAGCAGATGGACAATCTGCCGTTCTTCCCGTCAGCTTCCCCGATAAAGACGGCGCTTGCACCTGATACAACAGCAAGATTCATGGCAGCCGTAGAGAACGATGGACACATCATCTCTTGGAACTATGAAGAGATACATGAAGGTTTGTATCAGGAGATAACAGGAGATGTTTCTGAACAGTCAGAAGATATAACCGATTCTTCAGAAGAAACTGCTACAACAGATCAGGAAGAAGAAACATCAGATGAGGAACCAAACGATGCTTTGGAAGAGGATACGCCTGATGAAGTTGTTTTAGATGATCATGAGCAGGAGGAATCCTCCAATGATGAGATAACAGAAGAACCTATCGATGATCCCGAAGATCTCATCGATGAAGGCAAACCAGTCGCAACCGCAGAACCTATGCTTCTGATTCCTGAAGACGAAGAACTTCCGGCAGAAAGAGAAGCGGTGAGATATGTAGCTTCCGGCCTCACATACAGGGATGCGGCTGAGGGAATGAGCCTCGAATACATCCTCTCCTCAGACGTTATGGAGGAGAACATAGTTCTTGAAAATGTCGATGCAGCGCACAGCTATCACCTGGTGCTCGATACCGGTGACCTCAGCATAGAACAGATATCATCCAATGAACTGCTCCTTCTTGACGGTGAAGGAAAGCCTATCTTTACCATTTCTGCTCCTTTCATGAAGGATTCAAGTGAACAGTACAGTTCCGATGTTTCTTTCGATATCATCTCCGAAAAGGACGGCAAGGTCCTGATAGAGATAATCCCCGACATGGACTGGCTACTCGATCCTTCCAGAACCTATCCTGTCAAAATAGATCCCTTCATCTTCCAGTTCACCAAGTCCTTCGATGAGGATGCTGCCGCCCTCTACACTCACCCCAGCTATCCCTACGGTACTCTGGTGATCGGTAACGATAACGGAGCAAGCTACGGCAAAGCCAAGTCATATGTGAAGTTCACTCTTCCCACCCTGAACAAGGGAGATATGGTCATAGGTGGGCTTCTTGAGATACGCCAGTATGCAGGGTCATACGGATACTCTCACGTCAGCACCCCGACACTGAGAGTGAATGCATACAAGGTAACAAGTTCCTGGACAGCCTCCCAGGTCATAGCAAGCACGGGATACAGTAACCTTCCGACGAACGATGATACAGTCCTTGACTACAAGGACATATCATACCCCGGAGCATATGCCGCATCATATGACTTCGACGTATCAAGAGCAGTAAAGGAATGGTATGAAGGAAAAACAAATTACGGCATCATGCTCCGTGCGGAGGATGAAACAGCAAGAGCCTTAGCCTGCTTCATAGCATCAGACAATCTGTCATATCCCCAGTACAGACCTCTTCTTTTCATACAGTATCTGAATAACAGAGGCCTCGAATCATACTGGACATATCATGAAGTCCCCATAGGAGATAGCGGGACACTTTACGTAAACGATTACACAGGTAACCCTGTGATCATATTCCCCTTAGCATCCACACCGGGCTCCTATGCTCCCGCATCCCTTTCTCTGGTATACAACGGGTACATGTCAGGAGAACCTGCAGATGAATACACCAAACCGGGACTGGGTTTCAGACTGAACGTCCAGGAGAGGATAACAGCCATAACATCAACAGGGTCTGAGCTGATGCAGAAACTGTACATAATGGGGTACAGGTACATATATACTGACTCAGACGGCACCCAGCACTACTTTGAAGAAGACACAGCCAATACAGGGACATATATCGACGAAGAAGGGCTGAAACTGAAGCTCATCGTCCAAACAGGAAACACTGAGTACTACAAACTGTCTTCTGATGACGGATCATACAAGACTTTCGTCCAGTCGGGCCTTCTGTACAAGATCTACGGTAAAGACGGAGTAGGAGTCATCACTCTTTCATACAATGGAGGAACCATATCAAGGGTAACTGACGGTGCCAACAGACACATAACTGTGACCGCTGATTCCAATGGTAAGGTCACAAGTGTAACCGATCCTGCGGGAAGGACCACGTCCATAAGCTACTATGACACAGGAAATCTCATTTCGACCATCAGCTACGAGGATGGTACCACAGTGACCGTCAACTATGAAGGAGCGAGACTGAAGGACATCAAGGCCAGAAACGGCCAAAGGATAAGGCTGGCGTACAAGACGAGCACTGATCCTCATGTGATGAACAGAGTATCCAAAGTCACAGAGTACGGGAACACCGGAGCAATCGGCCTTGATACAGCAGGTCAGTACCTTCAGATGGACTACAGCCAGCTGAATGAGACGAAGTTCACCGACAGAGAGGGGAATACAGAATACTATCAGTTCGATAACTCGGGAAGGACCGTAAGCGTAAGGGACTGCACGGGAGGAGCCTCCATCTACAAGTATTACGCGGACAGAGCGGGGAAGAAGTCAAATGCGTTAATGTTCACTGCTTCAGGAGAGCAGTTCACGGAGAACCTTCTCTCCAATTCGGGTTTCGAGGACGGATTGACGGGATATACATACACCGGAACAGTCAGCGCTGCCACTGATAACCTCTATCTGGGAAGCAAGGTTGGAAAGATCACGGGTCAGGGGTCCATATACAGGACATATTTCCACAACGGTTCAGGATGGTTTACCTTCTCCGCATATTTCAAGACCACAGGAGTCAGCAATGCGAAACTAAAGATAGAGTTCCTCAATCTGCAGGGCAATGTCATCGGCACAAGTGAAACACAGGAGACAGACTATGAGGTAACCAACTATGACAGGTTCTTCATCTCCGCCAATGCTCCTTCAGGCACCAGAAGGATAAAGATCTCTCTCATAAGCACACAGGGGACCGTATACACCGACTGCTGGCAGCTTGAGAAGGGAGAGACTCTTAACCACTACAACATGATCACCGCAGGAGATTTCACGGGAGGCATAAACGGGTGGACCAGATACCAGTTCGATACGAGTATCGACAAGGTTATCACGGATGATGGTGAAAAGGTGCTCCAGATAATGGGAGACACCCATAAGCTTAAGACAGTATCTCAGAGGATATATATCGGGAAGAGAGCCAAGGACAAGAACTTCCTGATGTCTGCCATGGTAAAGATGGACAGCGTGCCATTGACTTCGGGAAGACACGCAGGGATAGGCATCACGGCACACTATGAGGACGGTACATCTGAGACCCAGTGGGCAGACGCAGAACCGGGAGTGAGCACCTGGCAGAAGGTGTCAAGCGTATTCCACTTCAACACAGCAAGAAAGATAGAATACATAGATGCCTTTGTGGGATACGGCTGCAATGCCAACAGATGTCTGTTCGACAAGGTGACCTTATCATCCGACCAGACCGGGACAGCCTTCGTTGTGGACGATGACGGAAACGTGACAACGGCAGCAGACAATGCCGGGATGAACACGACATACACCTACAACAGCATGGGTGAATTGGCAAGCGCGGAAACACAGGATAACCAGAACTACGATTTCACCTACTATGCCACTTCTGATCCAACGACATCGCATCCCCATTTCTTAAAGACCGCCACATCAGAAAGATCAGGCATCGAGTTTGGTTTTACCTATGACAGCAACTGGAACCTTACCGAGAGCAGGGTCACAGATGAACATGGAAAATACATCAAGGAGACCACGGGGTATGATGGCAAAGAGTTCATAGCATCCAAGACCGATGCCGCAGGAAACACCACATATTACAGCTATGGCTCGGACAATGCCGAAAAGAAATACGGACTCCTGAGGAACGTTACAGATCCCGCAGGAAATACCACATATTATGGCTATGACGAGGATAACGGCAGGCTGGAGACCATGTCGCAGACAAACGGCGGCAATGAGATCAGTTATACCTACGGCAGCCATGGCGAACTTTCAGGCATCACGGCCTATCAGCGAGGGTATACATTCACCTACGATTCCTTTGGAAGATCAATATCAACTGCCGCTGGTGGAATCACCTTTGCAACGAATACCTACAATGATCATGACGGGAATCTTCTGAGCACCGAGTACGGTAACGGAGATACGAAGAGTTTTACCTACGACAGCTATGGAAGGGTGACCGGAGAGTCATTGACCAGCGGAAACAATTATGAGTACTATCATAACAGTTTCTACTACAATGCTTTCGGTCTGCTTGGAAAGGTGGAAGATGGAAGGAACGGCAAGACTTACGACTATTCCTACGACCTGACAGACAGACCGCTTAAACTGACCATCTCAGACGGAACGGTAATCAAGACCAAGTACAATACCGAGAATGCCGTTGAAGCCTATGATGTGAGATTCAAGGGAGAAGATTTCTCAACAGATTATTCCTATTCGGAAGTTGACAGAAGACCGGATTATTCTGAATTCAACGGTTCATGGAAAGAAGAATATTCATATGATTCTCTTGGAAGAGTTGAAACTAAGACTGACAAGGACGGTAACGGAAATACCGTTCTAAGGACCGAGTACTCATACTTGGATCCCTTCCTGAATGACACCGACAGGACCACAGGCCTGATCGATGAGATCAGATGCTACGACGGAAACGATAACGAGATCTATGCAGGTTACAGAGGCTACAGTTATGATCTGAACGGAAGGATATCTCAGGTACGGGGCAAGAGCTCAAACGGTACCATCTGGAGCCAGAACTACACCTATGATTCGAAGGGCCAGCTGATAGGACACACCGTTGCGCAGGGGAACGGGAGATATGAGTATACCTATGACGATGCCGGAAACATACTGAGCATGTGGTCGTACACCACGTTAATGGGCAACAACGAGTTCGCGATGCCTGTCATGGAATGCAGTTACGAGAGTACAGAGTGGGGAGACCTCCTGACGTCATTCGGAAGATTCACTCAAAGCAGCGTATCCTATGATCATATGGGAAACCCGACAATCATCGGGGATGCAGAACTCACGTGGGAAGGAAGAGAACTCACGGGATGGAACAACGGGACAGATACTCTGTCGTTCTCCTACGACCCTGACGGGTACAGAGTGAGCAAGGCCGTAACGAACGGTGTGACCACAGATTATCTTGTATCGGGAGGAAAGCTCCTTGCAGAGTATAACGGGGCTGACAGCATCCATTACTTCTATGACTCCAATGGCAATATATCTGCCATGAAATATGGAGGCGTTATTTACTACTACATAAAGGATGCGGAAGGTGATATACTTGGGATAATGGAGGCAGTAGGGGGAGATGTCGTAGCCACATATTCCTACGATGCCTGGGGAGTCCCAACGGTCACCAACTATGGAAACAGCACCATAGGCGACATCAACCCATTCAGATACAGAGGCTATTATTACGATCAGGAGACGGGACTATATTACGTATCCAGCAGGTACTATGACCCTGAGATTGGAAGATTCATCAGTGCAGATGAACCTGCTTACCTAGGCGCTAATGGGAACTTTGTAAGCTACAATCTTTATGCATACTGTCTTAATGATCCCATAAGCAGGATAGATGCTGAAGGAAATTTTAGCTTCTTGGTAGCCACTGCTATTGTTGGTGGACTTATTGGGGGAGCATCACAAATCCTTACAAATGTTGTTGCTGGTAATCACTTGAGTGATGGCCTAGCTGGTGCCATAGCTGGCGGTGCAGCATATAATGTTATCACTGTTCTTTCTGGAGGCAATACAATTTTGGCATCATATGGAGCTGCATTCGCGGAATCTACTGTTAATGAGTTTTGCGATTATGCCTTTAAGGGTAAAACAATTAGCACTGATTCAATTAAAGATTCCATAGGTAAAGTATCTTTTGATACGATTAAGAATGGATCATTATACTTAATGGCAGGTATGGGTGCGGAATGGAAGGTGCCTATTGATTACAAGAATTGGATAAAACCAAGCACGTTCATGGCATGCTTTTGTGGAAACTTTGCAAAAAAGGTATGGAAGCAAACGGTTGTACAGACAGTAGGAACGATTGGTGGGCAAGCGTTCTATAATTGGGCATGTGCGGTATAGGATCATGGTAAAGGCAATATGGATATAAAAGAAGTTTTCGAAGCAATTCAAAAAAAACATTTCACAACAATTGTGTATAGCATATTATGTTTTTTCAGTTTTCTTTTCGGCTTTTTTACAGTTGTGGCTATTGTAGGCTCTGCAATATCGGGTTATATGATGAAGAACATCCCTTTAATTCTTTTTAATGCCGGGCTATTTTTCACCCTTTTGGTTGGATTCTTGATCTTGCGAAGAACACACATTGTTCAGACACAAGAAGAGGCTGAAGTTGAACCATACGTAATCCCATTGGCATATGGAGGCACAAATTATATACAGCATCTAAAGAATAAGTTGTCCATAGAGGAGTTGCCCGATGGAAATTACTATTCATTAATTCCCGGAGCACGTGATATTTTGGTTTTGCTGTTTCATGTGGATTGTTTTGATGAAAAGCAGTTTAAAGAAATACGTAAAAAAGACACAAAAGCAGCGAGGAAGAATATGGGCTGGAAAACCGAAAGATCAATTGCAGAAACAAAGAACTCCAACAGGGTAAATATTTTGTTGATTGATGATATTACGGATGAGTTAACTGAGGAGATAAGAACCAATGCGGTGTATGGGACAAAATATGCAGAAGCTGTAATCGATATGTATGTAGATTTGACAAATAAGAGACTATATATTCCTGCTTATGAGAGCCTATGGTATGGAGGCTCTGCAAAATACACTTACTGTGTAAATCAGCTGCTGGACATTGTCTGCGTTAAATAACAGTTATGATGCCTCTGTAATCTGGAAAAAGAGTGAATTCAAAAGGGCATTCCTCCAGGAATGCCTTTTTTGCGCCGAGGTCAAGAAATAATACTTGACTCCAAAGATGCCATGTGATATAGTCTTTACCTGGTAAAGTAGAACAGCTTGACTTAAGCGCAAACAACAATGAAAGACCCCGAACTGGACAACCTGGCTAAAGAGAGCCTGTTATATGATTTTTACGGCGGACTTCTCACCGATAAGCAGAGGGAAGTCATGGAGCTGTACCACGAGGAGAACTATTCCATCGTGGAGATAGCAGGGGAACTTGGCGTGTCCAAACAGGCGGTCCACGACAACCTCAGGAAGACCGAGAGGATACTTTCGGATTATGAGGATAAGCTGGGGCTGGTATCCAAGTTCGTGACCAGGTCCAACGCGCTCAGAACGGTCAGGGCAGACGTGGAGTCCCTGAGAGATGAACTGGCGGGAAATGACGGAATGAAGAACCTCGCCGCAAAGATAGATGAAATAGAGACCCTTCTTAAGGGTATGGAAGAGTAGACATGGCATTTGAAAGTTTATCGGACAGACTACAGGACACTTTCAAAAAATTAAGAGGCAAGGGCGTGCTTACCGAGGAGGACATCGACAAGGCCATGCGTGAGGTGAAGCTTGCGCTTCTGGAGGCCGATGTCAACTTCAAGGTGGTCAAGGAATTCGTGGCCGAGGTCAAGGAGAAGGCGCTGGGATCCGACGTGCTCAAGAGCCTGACCCCCGGACAGCAGGTGGTGAAGATCGTAAACGACGAGCTCATCGACCTTCTGGGCGGCACCAATTCAAAGCTCACTTATTCACCCTCCGGTTTCACCACCATCCTGATGGTCGGTCTCCAGGGAACAGGTAAGACCACCACCTGCGGCAAGCTGGCTGCATATCTCAAGAGAGAGGGCAAGCGTCCCATGATGGCAGCCTGCGACATCTACAGGCCTGCAGCCATCGACCAGCTGGAGATCGTAGGAAAGCAGGTGAACGTCCCCGTATACGTGGAGCGTGACAACCGCAAGGCTGAGGAGATAGCCCTTCACGCCAAGGCTGAAGCCGAGAAGAAAGGACTGAACGTGCTGATCGTGGACACCGCCGGACGTCTCCAGATAGACGAAGCACTCATGGAGGAACTGGCCAGGATCAAGCAGACTGTCAAGCCCCAC
Source organism: uncultured Peptostreptococcaceae bacterium (assembly GCA_905235115.1). Lineage (GTDB taxonomy): Bacteria > Bacillota > Clostridia > Peptostreptococcales > Anaerovoracaceae > RUG754. The sequence goes on along the minus strand of CAJOKT010000025.1, from coordinate 10,118 downwards.
GAGATACTTCTGGTGGTGGACGCTCTCACAGGTCAGGACGCAGTGAACGCTGCCAAGGGCTTTAATGAGAGACTGGGCATCGACGGCATAATCATGACCAAGATGGACGGCGACTCCAGAGGAGGTGCGGCGCTAAGTGCCAAGAAGGTGACAGGCAAGCCCGTGAAGTTCATAGGTATGGGCGAGAAGCTGGACGCGCTGGAGCCCTTCTATCCCGAGAGGATGGCGTCGCGTATCCTGGGAATGGGCGACATGATGACCCTCATCGAGAAGGCTCAGGAGAACTACGATGAGGAGAAGGCCGCGGCTCTCGAAAAGAAGTTGAGGAAGAATGAGTTCACCCTCGAGGACTTCCTGGACCAGATGGGAGAAGTCAGGAACATGGGCGGACTAGCCAAGATAATCGACATGCTTCCCGGCGTCAACAAGAAGGACGTGACGGAGGATGCCATAGACAGCGGCGAGAAGGAATTCGCCCAGATGGAGGCCATAATACGGTCCATGACTTACGAGGAGAGACGGAAGCCCGAGATACTCAACGCTTCAAGAAGGAAGCGCATCGCTGCGGGATCAGGGCAGTCTGTGACCAAAGTCAACCAGTTGATCAAGAAGTACGAGGAAACGAAGAAGCTGATGAAGCAGATGAACAACCCCAACTTTATGAAGAAGAGCAGGTTCAGAGGCCTGTTCGGATAAATATTTTCAGGAGGAAAAAACAAAATGGTAAGAATCAGATTAAAGAGAATGGGAGCACACAAGAAGCCTTTCTACAGAGTAGTGGTAGCAGATCAGAGATCTCCCAGAGACGGCAGATTCATCGAGGAGCTTGGATACTATGATCCCATGACAGAACCCAAGACCATCAAGATCGATGCTGAAAAGGCCCAGAAATGGCTTAACGACGGTGCACAGCCTACAGATACTGTAAAGGCTCTGTTCAAGAAGTCCGGAATCTTAGAGTGATCCCGGGAAAGACGGTGAACAGTCATGACACATTTAGTAGAGACCATAGCCAAGTCGCTGGTCGACAGACCGGAGGAGGTCTGTGTGACCGAATCTGAGGACAGAGACGGAACGGTCATCAAGCTTTCTGTGGCCAGGGACGATATGGGCAAGGTGATCGGCAAGCAGGGAAGGATCGCCAAGGCGATCAGGACCGTTGTCAAGGCGAAGGCCGCCAAGGAGAACAAAAACGTCACTGTTGAGATCGGCAGAGACGATGAGGAACCGGTGACCGAAGAGTAAAAAAGGGCGGCCGCAAGTTTTTTGCGGCCTGATTTTGTATTTATGGAAAAGATCCTGATCGGCAAAATAGTCTCGGCCTCGGGCCTTAAGGGTGAGGTCAAGGCATATAATTACGCTCAGTCTGTGGAGAGATTCGGAAAGGTCAGACGGCTGATCCTTGAAAAGGACGGTGAGGACAGGACCTTCGAGATCGATAAGGTGCGCTACCAAAACGGTATGGCTGTCGTAAAGCTCAAGGGCGTGGACGACCGCGGCCGTGCGGAGGCATTGAGGGAGTCCATGGTGTACATCACCGGAGAGGATCTGGAAGAGCTTCCTGAGGGCCTGTATTACGTAAAGGATATGATCGGCCTCAAGGTGGTGGATACAGGCTCATACGGCGAAATAGGCACCGTTAAGGACGTACTGCAGAACACATCTCAGGACGTCTATGTGGTGAAGACTCCCAGGGGCCGCGAGATCATGATCCCGGCGGTCGGCGAGTTCGTAAAGGATATCGATATCGAGAAGGGTGTTCTGACCGTAAGCCTCATACCGGGCTTCGGCACCGATGAGGAAGAGAAGTAAGATGAAGATCAACGTTCTTACTACCTTTACCGACATGTTCAAAGCGATCACCGGGAATTCGGTGACGGGAAGAGCTGTGGCAGGCGGCCTGGTGGACATAGACCTTCTGGACATCAGGGATTTCACAAAAGATAAGCACAACTCCACCGATGACATGCCCTTCGGGGGCGGCTGCGGAATGGTAATGACTACCCAGCCGGTCTTTGACTGCCTTAGATCCATCGAGGGAGTCAGAGAGCATCCCATAATCTACATGTCTCCCAGGGGGAAGATCATGGATGAGGAGCTCATAAGAAGCCTTGCGGTATCTGAGGAATTCACGGTGCTCTGCGGGCACTATGAGGGTGTGGATCAGCGCATACTGGACTACTGGAATATCCGGGAGGTGTCCATAGGCGATTACATTCTCACAGGCGGGGAGCTTCCGGCCATGGTCCTCATGGATTCGGTGCTCAGGTTCGTGCCGGGAGTGCTGGGTAACGAGTGCTCCGTTGAGGATGAGTCCATCTACTCTGGGCTTCTTGAGGCGGACCAGTACACCAGACCCAGGATATATGAAGGCCTGGAGGTGCCTGAGGTACTGGCTTCCGGGGATCACAGGAAGATCAGGATCTGGAAGCTCATGCAGTCAATGGAGCTGACTGCTGAGAGACGGCCGGATCTTTTCAGAAAGTGGATGGAGGGGGATCCGGATCTCTCCGGTTTCACCAAAAAGGAGCGTAAAGAGATCCTGGCCCTGGCGCAAAAACTAATAAATACACTATGAGTTGTATTATTACGGCTTTTATGGTAAAATAACCACAATAATGTGGTAAAAGGGGAAACTTCGGATAAACGAGATGAGATTATCCAAAAAAGGGAAAATCAGAATAGCTCTGGCGATATTCGTGATATGTCTGGTATTGCTGTATTTTTTGATATATGTTGCGCCGGGCATCTCGGATGTTTTTGTGGAAACCTACACCGCCGAGTACGGCACTCTGGACGTGGACTATGAGGCGGACTGCGTATTCATCAGGACTGAGCGCCTGTATTCCGCAGATAATGCGGGTACGGTGACCAGAGTTGCTCAGGAGGGGGACCTAAAGAACGTATCCTCAAACATCGTTAACGTGGGCGGTACCGCGTATTTCTCCGGAGAGAGAGGTATCGCAGGATATGAGTATGACGGTCTTGAGGCGGCGTTCACTCCTGAGACCATGATGGAGGTCGGCCCCGCGGCGCTGTACCCCGAACAGGACGAAAACGGCGAGACCGTGTATGAACTGAAAGAGTGCATTTCAGGTGAAGCTGCGGCGGGAGACCCCATATACAAGATATATGACAATCAGACCTGGTATCTTCTGACATTTTTGGACAGGGACACCTTAAAGGCGGTAAGCAGCGCGGGAACGGTGACAGTAGAGCTTCCCGATGATAACAAGACCAGGCTCAAGTTCAGGATCCAGTATGTGGATACCATTGAGGAGGAGAGCAGGGAAGTCTCCGGCGATGCGTCTCATGCCGATGATCAGGGCGCATCAGATAGCGGCGATACACGGGGACCCGGAGGAGCCGCAGCCGCGGTCAAGGCCATTGCGGAGAAGGCTGCGAATCCCGGGATCAGCATCGACGGTCACGTTATCACAGAGCCAATGAAGGACGTCAGTTCCGGCGCGGTGATCGCAATAGATCAGGCGGGGAAGGATGTTTCCGGCGAAGGCGAAGATCAACAGGAGCCTGAGGGGGAGAAGCTTTACAGGCTGATCCTTTCCTGCAACAGGTATTATTCCGATCTGGGAAGCGCAAGATACGGCACCGTAAGGATCATCACAGCCCAGAAGTCCGGAATAATCCTGGAGAACGATTCCATTGCAGAGGAGGACGGCAGGAAGGGCGTCTATGTGCTGAACAAGTACGGTGACTACGTATTCACGCCCATCAGCATAATAGGTGTGGTGGGAGACAAGACCGTGGTGGAAAGCGGCACATTCTACGACAGGGAGACCGATACCACATACTACACTGTAAACAATTACGACAGCATAAAGAAAAGAGGCGGGACAGAAGATGTCGATAAGGGATAATATCGAATACATAAACCGGCTCAAGGACGAAGCCGCTCAGAAGTCCGGAAGGACAGGGGAGGACGTCTTGCTGGTGGCAGTTACCAAGCTTCATGACGCGGATGAGATCAATGAAGCCATAGACTGCGGGATCACGGACATCGGAGAGAACAAGGTCCAGGAGATACTCAATAAATATGAGAAGGTGAAGCCGGTGAGATGGCATCTTATCGGGCACCTTCAGACCAACAAGGTAAAATACATCATAGACAAGGTGGCGATGATCCACTCGGTGGACTCCCTTCATCTTGCAAAAGAGATTGACAAGAGGGCGGCCCAGCACGGGCTCACCATGGACATTCTGATCCAGGTGAATTCCGCTGAGGAAGAGAGCAAGTTCGGCATCTCTTCAGAGGAGACCGAGCAGATGATCCGGGACATCCTGGAGAACTGTCCAAACGTGAGGATCAGAGGCCTCATGTGCATCGCGCCCTATGAAGAGGATCCGGAAAACGCGGCCGTATACTTCAGAGAAGTGAAGGAGCTCTATGACCGTTACTCCGGGATCCGGCATCCGAATTTAGACTTTAAATATCTTTCAATGGGTATGTCCAACGACTTTCAGGTGGCCATCGAGGAAGGTTCCAATCTCATAAGGGTGGGAACTGCCATCTTCGGTCAGAGAGACTATTCCAGAAAGATGGGGGAATAGATAGTACTGCAAAAAACATACTTTTTACTGCATAAAAGGAGAATCACAATGGGACTTAAGGAAACTCTCGGAAAGATAGTCGGTCTTGAAGAAGCGGACGAAACAATCACAGAAGAAGAAATCGAAAAGGAAAAGGAAAAGCTCAGACAGAAACCTGCAGTTTCAAAACCGCAGCCTCAGGCTCCTGCACCTGTACAGAAGCCGGCTCCATCCGTCATCGGACGTGAACAGGCCTCCCAGATATCCAGGACAAATACGGCCTTCACGGGGACGGCAGCTTTCAAACTTGTGGTGATCGAGCCCAAGAGCTTCGATGAATGCCCGAAGCTTGTAGACAGCCTGAAGGGAAGGAGGCCTGTCATCATCAACCTTGAGAACTGAGAACGTTGAGACAGAGACAGCGAAGAAGATCTTCGACTTCCTGTCCGGAGCCATTTATGCCCTTAACGGCGGAGTACAGAAGGTATCCAACAACATCTTCATCTTCGCACCTGAATCCGTGGACATCGCCTCCGCACAGGAGGACGGCAGAAACTTCGAGTTCGGCAAGAGCTCATCCAGCTGGGCCAAATAGGAAGCTGAGGATGCCATGGTATATGTTCTCATAAGGGCGATATCCCTTTTTGCCGAAATCATCGAACTGATGCTTGTGGCAAGGGCGATCCTCAGCTGGTTCGCAAGAGACCAGTATTCCACAGTGGGCAAGATCTACATCGCCGTCATCCGCTTTACGGAGCCTATAGTTGCACCGTGCCGCAAAGCATTGTCCAGACTCAACACGGGAATGTTCGACTTCTCCGTGCTTCTGGCTCTTCTGCTGGTGAGCGCTGTATCAAACATACTGATCAGACTCATAGTCATGATCGCTTTATAGATGAATCAAGGAGCAAAAAATGATCACACCTTCTGACATCGAAAACAAAGACTTCAAGAGAAGCAAAAAAGGTTACGACTGCGATGAGGTCGATGAATTCCTGGACCTGATCATAGTGGACATGGAAAAACTGATCCAGGAGAACCGCAGGCTTAAGGAAGAACTCTCCAAGGTCAACACCCAGGTGGACAAGCATATGTCATCCGAGAGTTCCGTGTATGAGACTCTGGCGGCAGCCAAACAGCTCATGAACGACATCGCCGCTTCTGCCGAGAAGCGTGCGGAGATCCTTCTCAAGAACGCCGAACTGGAAGCGTCCCTCATAACCCGTGAAGCCAAGGAAAACATCTCCAGATACACGGAAGAGGGCAACCGCCTTCTGGGAAGAGTTGAATCCCTGAGGGAGAGATACAAGGACATGCTCAGGGACGAGCTCTCGAAGCTTGACGCAGCTGCAGGCAACGACTTCTTCAGCGAGTTCGCCGATGACTTCGTTCCCGCTTCCATCCAGGGAATGACCGAGGCAGATGAGAGAGAAAAGGACAAGAGCAGAGATCCTGAGAGGACAAGGGTGATGAACGGCGCTGTAAACGACAGCCGGGACATGTCAAGGACAGTGGTGGTCAACAAGGAAGAACTCACCGATCCCGCTAAGTAATGAAAAAGTCTGACGCTATCATAATGGCCATGGTGCTGATCATGGACCAGGCTCTGAAAGCATACATCAGATCCGTGCTTCCCGTGGGAGGCAGCGCGGACCTGATAGGGAGCTTTTTTTCCTTCACCCACGTGGAGAACACGGGGGCTGCTTTCAGCATCCTTTCGGGCAACGCCATGCTCCTTCTTGTGGCCACCGGGATCTGCGTGGCATTCGGCCTGTATTATATGATAAAACACAGGGACGGTCACTGGACCATGCACGCCGCTCTCTCTCTGATAATATCGGGAGGGGTGGGCAACATGATCGACAGGGCAGTAAAGGGAAGCGTGACAGATATGTTTGACTTTCATTTCTGGCCGGTGTTCAACATCGCGGACATCGCCGTCTGTGTGGGATGCGGACTGCTCGTCATATATGTTTTGCTTGACCCCGACGGAAAGAGCAAAGGAAAAAGCTGAAACAATGGATAACACCTACGGTTTCACAATTGAAAAAGATATGGAAGGCACCAGAATCGATTCGGTGCTTTCTTTGCTATTGACCGATCTTTCAAGGAACTATGTGACAAAGCTCATCGAGCAGGGCTGTCTGAAGGTCAACGGAGAAGTCATGACCGTTAAGAAGTACAAGGTGAGGGAAGGGGATTTTGCGGAGATCACCATACCTGAGCCTGAGGTGCTTCAGGTTGAGGCGGAGGATATTCCCCTGGAGATCGTCTACGAAGACAGCGACCTTCTGGTGGTGAACAAGGAGAGGGGAATGGTGGTCCATCCCGCCCCGGGGAATTACACCGGGACCCTGGTAAACGCCCTGATGTACCATCTTGGGGACAGGCTGTCATCCATAAACGGGGTGGCAAGGCCGGGGATCGTGCACAGGATAGATAAGGATACATCCGGTCTTCTGGTCATAGCCAAGAACGACAAAGCCCATGAGGGACTTGCCGGGCAGCTGAAAGAACACAGCGTGACCCGCAGATATTTTGCTTTGGTTTACGATAATATAAATATTGACAACGGTACCGTGGATGAGCCTATCGGCCGGGACCCCCGAAACAGGCTGAGAAAGAAGGTCGGGGGAGAATCCCCCAGAGATGCAGTAACTCATTTTGAGGTCCTGGAAAGATTTGGAAAATACACCCTTATCGGATGCAGGCTGGAGACCGGAAGGACTCACCAGATCAGGGTCCACTTGGCATATTTCAAGCATCCTCTTGTCGGTGACATGCTTTACGGACCTTCCGGGCAGCCGGACTTCCTGGGAGGACAGATGCTCCATGCAGGGGTGCTGGGGTTCGTTCATCCGGTGAGCGGAGAGTACATGGAGTTCCATGCTCCCATACCGGAGTATTTCAGAGAAAACATGAGAAGACTTGGACTGGAGTCCGGGGTCATAGACACACTTTAAAATAATAGACCGAGGTATTTGCATGCCCTTTGACGGACTTATGACCAGAGCGGTCGTAACGGAACTTCAAAACAGAATAGTGATGGGGAAGGTGGACAAGATCGCCCAGCCTGAGCAGGATGTGATCGTCTTCACCATCCATACGAAGAACGGGAATGTAAGGCTCCTCATGTCAGCCGCCGCGTCCCATGCCAGGGTACACCTGATAGAGTCAAATCCGGTGAATCCGGTGGAGCCTTACAGTTTTTGCATGCTCTTAAGGAAGTACCTGACGGCGTCCAGGATCGTATCTGTGGAGCAGCATTCATCGGAAAGGATCATCGAACTCAGCTTCGAGTCTCTTAATGAGCTGGGGTTCACCGTGTCCCGGAAGCTCATAATAGAGATAATGGGGAAGCACTCCAATATCGTTCTCATTGACCTGGAGTCCGGAAAGATCATAGACTCGGTGAAGCGGGTAGGCTTCGACATGAACAGGGCTAGACAGGTGCTTCCGGGGCTTAAATACGTTTACCCGCCTCTTCAGGAAAAGATTCCGTTCGACCTGGTTTTGGGAGACACGGAGGCTGTGACAAGGCTTGAGGAAGCTCATGACGGGAAAGAGGTGCTGGGTCTCATATCCGGCATCGCGCCGGTATATGCGGACCAGCTGGCCTCATCGGAGGAGCGGGCTGAGTTCCTGAGATGGACCATAGCAAAGGCTGAGAGCGGGAACGCCTCACCCATGGCCTGGTTCGACGAAGCGGGAAATCCCGTGGACTACTTTTTTGCGCCGCTGGACACTCTGGATGCGAGCTTCAGGAGGGTGGAGTACGGGACGCTTTCTGAGTGCATCGAGGACTATTTCTCAAGAAAGGTGACCGCCAACCAGACCCTTCAGAAGGCCAGCGACGCTATGAGGAGGGTGAACGAGCTCCTCTCGAAGAAATACCTCAAGAAAAAACGTCTTTCAGAAGACCTGATAGAGGCGGAGAACTCCGACCGCTACAGGCTTTACGGGGAGCTGCTCACCGCCAATCTGGGTGGGTTCACCCAGGGCATGTCCAAGGTGGACGTTCTGAACTACTATAACGGGGAGACGGTGACCATCCCGCTGGACGTGAAGCTGAGCCCCTCCAGGAACGCCCAGGCCATGTTCAAACGCTATCAGAAGGCTAAGACAGCGGTGAAGGAGAAACAGACCCAGCTTGAGGAAAACGACGCTGAGATCGCGTATCTGGAGTCCACAGCGGCTTTTCTGGAACAGGCTTCCACCGTGGAAGAGGTGGAAAACATCAAAAGAGAGCTTACTGACATCGGATACATGAGACCGCCCAGAAAGGCGACTCTCAGAAAGAAGGCTCAGGAGCCCAGGCCCCTGGAATTCATGCTTGAAAGCGGGCTCAGGGTACTGGTGGGCAGGAACAACAGAGAGAACGACAAGCTGACGTTCAGAATGTCTGACAAGGGAGATATCTGGCTCCACACCAAGGACATACCCGGATCCCACGTGCTGATCAAGTGCGGCCCTTCAGGCTGTTCAGCTGAGGACCTGAGAGAAGCTGCATCCATAGCGGCCTTTCACTCCAGGGCTCAGCTGTCGGAGAACGTGCCGGTAGACTACGTTCCCGTAAGATATGTTAAAAAACCTCAGGGCGCAAGGCCCGGCATGGTTATATTCACCAATAACAGGACCATCTATGTGGATCCCAGGGAAGGAAGGCCGGCAAAATGACAGATACTATCAAAAGAGAGATGAAACCGGGAGAGATGCTCTATCCCGTGCCCGCAGTAATGGCCACCCTGGGGGAGGGGGACGAGGCTAACATCATCACCATCGCCTGGACAGGCATCATTAATTCAAGGCCGCCCATGACATATATCTCCGTAAGGAAGGAGCGATACTCCCATCCCATTCTGATGAAGACCGGGGAGTTTGTCATAAACCTCTGCACAGAAGAACTGACCCGGGCCACTGATTTCTGCGGGGTGAAGTCCGGCCGGGACGTGGACAAGTTCAAAGAGGCAGGACTCACGAAGGAACAGGCGGACCTGGTCAAGTGTCCCATGATAAAGGAATCTCCAATTAATCTTGAGTGTAAGGTCACTCAGGTGATAGAGCTTGGCTCCCACGATATGTTCATGGCTGAGATCGTAAAGGTCCATGCAAGGGAAGATCTTTTCGACGAGAGCGGCAGACTGGACCCGGTGAAAGCCGGCCTTGTGGCCTACATACACGGAGAGTACTATCCCGTGAATAAGACCCCCATAGGCAAGTTCGGATACTCGGTGATGAAGGCAAAAACGCAAAAGCGTCTGTCAAAGGAAGCCCACATGAAGAGGGTGGAGCAAAACAGACAAAAGAGAAGGAATAAATGAGACCATGCTGCCAGGAAGGCAGATCTGAGTGAAGGCCCCGCGCTGGCGCGGGGCCGTATGTTTTGCATGAGAAGGGGCTGTACTAAGAGACGACTCCGTTTTGAAGACGACCTCTTCCAAGTACCTTACCCTGGCTTTAAAGTATTGATCGATTACCCAATTTTTGCCTCCTTTTTATTAATACTATTGTGGGTTTTATCTGTTGGTTTTATCCCAGATCGTGCAGTCCCCCGTGCAGGATCCTGTATT
>CAJOKT010000024.1 GCA_905235115.1 uncultured Peptostreptococcaceae bacterium | reverse complement strand
AAATGATTGTTCTGGGATGTATTATGTCCTGTCTACTCATTATACATCCTCTGCCCAAAAATTACCCCCTCCGTGTCCAATTTATGTTTACCACTACATAGGAGCCGGTCAGCAACGTTTGCCCCTGAGGCCGTGTTGTTATTAAATTGACACGTTTTGCCCTTTTAGTGGTGCAAAAAACAAAAGCTCGGCCTCGTTCACCTGGATTTCCCCCCCGCATAAGGGCAAATACGTCGATTAATGTATGGTTTTTTTCTGTATTTGTCCGCAAAAAAGCCAAAAGCCGGCTTCTGCCGGCTCCCGGAAATGTTGTCTTATGATAATGAGGCTTTTTAAAACAGATATCCGACCTCTTTAAACCTGGGGTCGTATTTTTTGACGTAGTAGATCCAGACGCTGGTAGGTTTTTTCTTTCTTAGTTCTGACTCTTTCAGGGGCTGCGGCGTTCCGATGGCATAGGCCACAAGGAGCTTCTCAGCGTTATCCTCGAAAAGGAAAGCATTGCAGCATGCTTCCTCCAGATCATCTCCTACTATTACCTGCCCGTGGCCTCTCAGAATCATAGCTGTGTGGTCGCCCAGGATCTCGGCCACCTCCACGCCCAATTCCATGGTGTTGATCTGACCCGCGAAGTCCATTACCGGTACTCCGGAGGCAAACTGATAAGCACGATGGTCCACTGCAAGGTATGGCTTCCCTGATATACCGATTATTTCGCTGAATTTGGGATGTCCATGGACGATTCCGCCCACATCCGGTCTGGAGCGATATACCTCGGTGTGTATGTATACTTCACCGGGCGCTTTATATTTTCCCTCCAGCACATTACCGTCAAGATCAACAACGATCATATCGTCTTCCGTTATCTCATCCAGAGTCTTGAATGCTTTGTGCGTATGGCCGAGCATCAGAAAGGTGTCCTCCGTCAGCCTCATGCTGGCATGGCCTACTGTCTGGGCAAACACTCCGCCTTCAGATAGAGTACGGATAGCCTGAGCAAGCTGTTTCTTTTTTAACATCAGATTCATTGTCTATTCCTCCTCAGGTTCTTTCGCAGCTCTCAATGCCCTCTTCCTTTCGGATCTTTTGCTCAGCATCCTGGGAAGTATTATTGAGAGAGCGATCAGGATCCATATGACCCAGCAGATCGGTGAATCCACGAAGCATATAAGTGAATTATCTGAAATCATCATAGCTCTGGCGAAATTTTTCTCTGCCAGGTGACCCAGAATGACGCCCATCAGCAGCGGCACCGTGGGATAATCCAATTTCTTCATCAGATATCCTATTACACCCATTATGATGATCACTATACAATCTATAAATTCATTGTTAAGCGCAAAAGCACCGAGACATGCCACGATCCAGATGATCGGAAGCAATATCTTGATGGGCACCAGCGTGATCTTGGCGAAGATGGGAGTGAAAAGCATTCCAACGATCCAGAACGCCACCTGCGCCAGAAGAAGCGCTATGAACAAAACATACAGAAGATGTGAGTTCGTTTCATATAGGTTCCTTCCGGGATTGATGCCGTACATCATGAGGCCAGCAAGGAAAACAGCAGAATCCGAGTTTCCGGGAATGCCCAGGGTGAGCGTGGGGATCAGAGCTCCGCCCTGTACAGCATTGTTGGATGCTTCCGCTGCCACTATCCCCTCGGGAATGCCTTTCCCGAAATCCTCCGGATGATCCGATCCGCCTTCTGCCGCACTGTAAGCCACCAGTGAGGCGGCAGTGGTCCCCACGCCGGGAGCGAATCCGAAAATGGTACCAATGATACTGGATGTCAATGCCACCTTTATATGTTTAAAAGTAAGTTTTATTCCTTCTGATATCTTTCCTTCGATCTTACCCGCCTGGGATATAGATCCTTGCTCTGAGAGGAAGGAAAACAGCTGTGTCACAGCAAAGAAACCTATGACCACGATCAGGAAGTCTATTCCGTCCTCCAGATACATGGTATGGAAGGTGTATCTCTTAGTACCTGTGATTATATCATAGCCGATAAAGCTTATCATCAGACCTACACCCGATGATATCAGACCCTTTAAGGTAGAACCCTTGATGGTGGATGACGTTACCGTCAGCCCGAATATGGCCAAAAGAAAATATTCCGCGGCGCCGAACATCACGGAGATCTTCGAAATATAGGGCGAGAAAAGTATCAGGACAGTGATCCCGAACAGTCCTCCTATCATCGAAGATGTCGCGCTTATTCCAAGTGCCACCTTGGCCTTTCCGTTTCGCGCCATGGGAAATCCATCGAAGCAAGTTGCGACGTTTGCCCCGGTCCCGGGCGTATTGATCAATATGCTGCTGATCGATCCTCCGTATACAGCCCCTGCCCATGCGCTCACCAACGTCATGAGCCCCGTGGTCTTATCGAGATAAAACGTTATGGGTATAAGGAGCGCCATGGTAAGGCTCGCGCCTACGCCCGGCAGTACTCCCGCGACTATACCCAGCGCGGTGCCTCCCAGAAACCACAGAATATTCAATGGCAAAAATACATCGGATATCGCTGAAATTACCATATCCATATCAGTTCCTCACTATAAAAGCACAACCATTCACCGGTTTTTACCAGTATCCTCCGAACAGGATCCCTTTCGGAAGAGGAACGGACAAAAGCTCTGAGAAAAGGAAGTACAGAGCCAGAACCGATATCCCGCAGCTCAAAACCACCACATACCATCTGTGCTCACCAAGGTAAAACGCCAGAAGCATGCTGGAGATCAGCGCCGCCAAAAGGAACCCCAGAAGATACCAGAGCACCAGTGTAAGGACCATGAAGAGACAGGTGATGCCCAATCTGATCAAATGATCCCTGGTCAAGAACGGTTTCTGTTCCGCTTCAGACCCATCCGGTCCATTTTCAATTTTTATTATGGCTGCTCTTTCCCGGATATTGATCACAAGCTGTACCACAGTGAGCGTCAGAGTGATTCCGCCTATCAAGAGCGGCAGCCTTACGGAGCTGGCAGGCAACCCCCTCGACATTACGATCAGAACGGCCAGGAAAGTCAGAATAATGCAGCAAAATATTATTTCTGCCAGATTTTTTGATTTCATTCTTTTGTTTCCTCAAGTATGATTACCGGGTACACAAGTAACTGAGGAAGGCGAGACAGGACCGTCCCGCCTTCCCGCTTTATATGGTTCAGTATGTTACTTGATGTCTTCCATCAGTCTCGGGAGAACAGCCTCAATATCCAGATAGGCCTGTTCTGTCTCTGCCTGCAGTTCCTCAGGTGAGGTATAGTGAATGAATACATTGTTGGCATCTGCCCACTCAAGGAATTCGGGATCATCAAACGCCTTCCTGATGGCTTCCGCGTACTTCTGCACGATGTAGTCCGGTGTTCCCGGAGGTGCATATGCGCAGTCCATGTTCTCAATGACAACTCCGTCATAACCCAGTTCCTTAAGAGTGGGAACATCGGGGCAGCGGTCAGAACGCTCTTCGGCATGGATCGCAACGATGGTCACCTGACCGTCCGCTGATGCTCTCAGCGCGCTGGAAAGGGGCTGAAGCCCGAACTGTACCTCATTGCCGAGAACTGCATTGAGAACCTCTGCTGTACTGTCATAGGGAATGAAGTCAGTATTGATACCAACTATATCTTTAAGATATACCTGCTGGAGCTGGCTTGTGGATCCTACCCCGCCGCCTCCTGCACACTTAAGTTTCCGTGTTTCTCCTGCAGCCAGGATCTTGTCCAAAGTGTCATAGTCACTGCCTGTCTTCGCAATAATTGCACGGACATCTCCCTTTGACCATGATCCCAGTTTCGCGAAGTCACGCATGCTGTATCCTGCTTCGTCCGGGTACATCATCTCACCGATGAGACGAGAGGGATGTGCTGATACTACGATTGTATATCCATCGGGCTCAGCCTCATAGACGTATTTCATGGCTTTACGTCCGCTTGCGCCTTCCATATTCTCGCATACAACAGTTACTCCCAGATATTTCTCGAGATACGGAGCGATCCCGCGGGCTGCAGTATCAACGCTGCCCCCTACTCCGTGAGTGATCACCAGACGGATCTGAGCGCCCTCAGCGGGCCATGTTTCTTCTGCATCGGGTGTTGTGCCGCCGCCATCATTGCCTGAATTGTTTCCACATGCGAAAAGTGTAGCGGTCAAAAGCAACACAAGCAAAAGTACGAGTATCTTCTTACCTTTCATATGTTCCAATCCTTTCTAAACAGCAATAGTAAAAAACATTTATTAAAAGCGTTCCGCCGGTTCCCTTAAAGGTCACCCCTCGAGAGAATCCAGATATCCGATGGCCTCATCGATCCCGATCACGTCTGCGTACTTGATATCCATGTCTAAAAGAGTCATGTCGTGAGCAAACTGAAATCGGTCTGCAACACATTCTTCAACTACGCATACGTTGAAATTGTAAGAGGCGGCATCGACTACAAAAGCTCTGACACAGCCGCTGGTAACGAATCCCGTCACTATCAGCGTATCGATCTTAAGAGTATTCAGATAACTCATCAGAGGAGTTCCGAAAAAGGCGCTGGCATAGCACTTCTTTATAACTACGTCTTCCGGTCCCGGGGAGATCAGCTCTACGATGTTTTCCGCATCCGCAGGTACTGGCGTCAATATCTCATGGGGTGTCCGTTTTTTTGCGAACGAATTGAATTTCAGTTCAGAAGCAGGGACGCCGGAAGTTGAGTAAAAGACCGGTACCCCGCACTCTCTGGCATGCTCCATGAGCGCGCGGATGTTTTTCACCGCTCTCACTGCCTGATCCCCGATACTGATAGGATATTTCTTCATTGACTCCAAAATAGGCTCATCAGTACCGACGAACTTGTTCTGAGCGTCGATCACAACCAGTGCAGGCCGGTTTCCCGTACCCCTCCTGGCGCCGTATCCGGTGACCTCCAGTACAGCTTTATCCAATCCTGTCAGCAGATCTTCACGCATAATGATCTCCGATCATGATATTCAGTCAAAACCTTTTGCGCCGGGTACTGTGAAAAGCGGAGGCTCGGGCAATGAACTGAGTACAGTTCCCCTTATCGCCTCCAGATCATTGTATCCGTACTGTTCCATTGCCTGGTTTAATTCTGCAAGCATTCTCCTGCCTGCTTCATTTCCTTCTCTGTACACCACGGTAGATACCTGAACAGCGCTGGCTCCTGCCATGATCGCCTCCAGCACGTCCGTTCCCTTGCTCAGACCTCCGGCACAGACCAGAGGTGTTGATGTGAGTTTCGCAAAATACGCGGTGTGCAGTATGGTGCTGGGCTTGACCGGTCCTGTACACATGGGAGAAATAGGCATCTCTTTTTCCATTCTGAGATTCAGATTTCCCGGGAAAACAGGTTTTCCGGTGGCAATGTCAATGGTCAGGTTCGGCATCCTTCCACCGACGAAGCTGTAGGCATCCGGCCTGGCTTTCTCGTCCAGCATAGCCATGAATCTGCGGTCCAGAAGCACCTCGAGGTTGATCTTCGCAAAGAGCGGAACATTTATGCTCGCCTTCACGCTGTTCAAAAGATCTGCGGCCCTGTCGTAATCGGTGACCCACCATTTTGCAAGATGCGCATAATCAGGACCCAGATGCGGTCCGGTAGCGGGGCAGACCAGGTTAAGTTCCACAGCGGAAGCACCTGCATCTTCAAAACGCTGACATATGTCTATGATCTCTTCTTTAGTGTTTGCTGTGCAGCTTCCGATTATCTTGCAATCCTCACTTTTTGCAAGATCGGCAAATTCTCTGACAGCATCGATAATCACATCCGCTCCGGGGTTCCTCAGGGCTTCCGCTCCGCTCAAAAGTCTCCTCTCCTGTGGGTCATACCAGAATACTCTGGGACTGGGAGCTCCTTCTAAGGCCTTTGGCGTGACAGTCTTGGTCACCACTGCGCCATATCCTCTGGTGAGCTGGTTCTTGATCCCTGCTCTGCTGGATGTATATCCGGCAGAACCCAGTATGAGCGGATTTTTCAGTTCCAGACCGCCAAGGTTTACTGATGTGCTCATCCAAGACCTCCTTATCTGTCTACGGGAATGAATTTACCGTATCCGGGCTTGCCCACGATCTCACCATTCTCGTAGACCTTGGCTCCACGGACTATGGTACATACCGGGATACCCTTGACCTTCCATCCTTCGAACGGATTGTATCCGCACTTGGAGAATGATGTATCCTTTGAGATGATCTTCTCCTGGTTCATGTCTACGATTGCAAAGTCAGCATCCGCGCCGACAGAAATGACGCCCTTTCTTCCGAAGAAGCCAAAGTTCTTTGCAGGCTGCTCGCAGGCCAGTTCCACCACTCTTTCAAGAGTGATCCTTCCCTCGTTTACCGCGTTCAGGAAAAGTGAAAGATAGTCCTGGATGTATGGTGCGCCGCCGTGGGCTTTCCACATGTCTTCCCAGCCGATCTCTTTTTCTTCGATATGGTGAGGTGCGTGATCGGTGGCCAGCATCAGCGGGAAAGGAAGTTCCGGTTTGGTTATGGTTTTCCACATCTCCTGCTGGTCCTTGGGAGGAGTCCATGTTCCCAGAACATATGGTCCGCGCTTGAGCACGTCATCCATCGTAATGAAGAAGTGGGGCGGATTCATTTCAGCAGATACGTTCACACCTTCCTCATAAGCCTGCTGTACCATGTGACAGCCCAAATATGTGTTTAGATGAAGCATATGGAGGTGTACACCTGTTGAGCGGGCAAACAGAAGAAGTGTAGCAAAAGCTGAATCATATATGATGGAATCGCCGTATCTCAGGCAGTGCGCATAGTCTTCCGGCTTGGTAAGGCCCTTGCTCCAGAAATAGTTTTGCTCAAACCATTCCATTAGCTCCTGATTATGAGGGTGGACTGCAACGATCGCATTACTGTCGGCACACGCCTTCATTATTTCGTACAGATGTCCGTCATTCAATACGCCCAGCTCAGGCATGTGAGGATAGCTGCGCTTGGTATCGTTCATCATGAAGACCTTGATCCCCAAAACACCTTCATTCAGCATCAGGGGAATATCGTTAAGATCCTGCGGAGGACCGGGCCAGTGGTTGAAATCCACCAAACTTTTGGTAGCAGCCAGGGCTTTGTGCTCGATCAGCCTTTCGGGAGAATTTGTGGAAGGCTTTACATTGGGCATATCAACAGCCAGCGTAACTCCGCCTGCAGCAGCAGCCATGGTAGCGGTGGTGATGTCCTCCTTGTGAGTGAATCCCGGTTCACGCATGTGAACATGGGTATCGATAAGGCCGGGCAAAATATTCTTTCCCGCAGCATCATACACTGTCCCGGCTTCAGGCAGCTCTTCACCCGGTTTGACAATGGCAACGATCTTACCATCATTTACGATGATGTCCGCATCCTGGAAACGTCCGTCAACATAGGCATTTCCGTTTTTGATCACCATTTGTACTTTGCTCATTTAGTTTCCTTTCTTCATAATTAACTGATATACCGTTCCGGCACCATCGGGCTCATGATGATAACCGGTATATAACATGCCTATACTGATCCTCTGGGAATCAGCTCAGTCTTAAAGACCTTTGTCCTTACAGGTTTCACCGGACCGTTGTTTATCCTTTCAATGAGCATCTCTACTGCTGCGCTGCCCATCTCATACAAGGGCTGTCTCATGACTGAAAGGGGTGGGTCGAAATACTTTACGATATCCAGATCTGCGAATCCAAGGACTTTGATGTCATCAGGAACTTTTTTCCCTGCAGCCTTTACTGCGTTTATGGCACCAATGGCTTCGTTATCGGATGTCGCGATCAGACCGTCAATATCAGGATATGCCTTCATATACTCAGTCATAGCTTTATACCCTGCGTCAAAAGTCGTTTCATGACCTGTATATGTCAGCTTATCGATCACCTTTAGTCCATGGCTCTCAACTGAATCACGATAGCCGTTAAAGCGCTCATTATATGCGCTGATCTTACGGTCTCCCCCCAGGAAAGCTATTCTGCTGCATCCTTTTTGGAAAAGATAATCGGTTCCATCCACTGAAGCCTTGTAGTTGTCACAGTATACGGCATCTATGTTTGCCCCCATATGTCTCAGAAGAAGAACCATCGGGAAACCGTCGTCGTTAAGTTTAAGAAGATGTTCACTCTCTGACGTGGCTGTGGCAAAGATTATTCCATCCACAAACCTTTCACGAAGCGACTCTATATATGATCTTTCAATAGAAATGTCGTTCCCGGTATCACAGAGAAAAAGATTATAGCCGCACTTTATGGCCATATCCTCAACACCGCTTGCCAAGGCTGTAAACACCTGGTTTCTGATGTTTGGTACGATCAGCGCTATGGTAGAGCTTTTGCGCTCCTTCAGGGCTTTAGCCAAAAGATTGGGACGGTAGCCAAGTTCCTCGACAGCCTGCATCACCCTTTCTCTGGTCTGGTCCTCCACATGCATCTTGCCGTTAAGTACACGAGAAACTGTACTGATGTTTACTCCGGCTTTTTCTGCTACATCACGAATAGTTGCCATTGATTACACCCTTTAAATACCCTTAAATACAAACTTGACAAGAAAAAATCGACAGAAGATATCACGCAATCGTTTGCTTAACTACGTCATCAATATAACATGCGTCACCGTTAATGTCAATAAATTTTGGTTTTTACATTAAAAATAATAGTATTCATTTGGTGCATGAACATTAAATTGTATATAAAAACCCCAGAAAAAGGTTTGTTTCCTCTCCCTGGGGTTAAGATCACATATTATACTGTGTATACCGATTCAGTTCGGGATCCTTACAGTCTCCACCATCTCATGCCGGAGGCTTTCAGCTCGTCCATGCGGTACAGGCTCTTGACGTCGATGAGGACCTTTTCCTCGTCAGGACCGTCCTTGAACTTTTCCTTGATCTGCTTCATGGACATGGAGCG
Source organism: uncultured Peptostreptococcaceae bacterium (assembly GCA_905235115.1). Taxonomy (GTDB): domain Bacteria; phylum Bacillota; class Clostridia; order Peptostreptococcales; family Anaerovoracaceae; genus RUG754. Next base: position 12,194 of record CAJOKT010000024.1, on the reverse strand, counting down.
GAACTCGTTGTGTCCCACGGCCACGATCAGGCAGTCTGCCTTGGGCAGTTCATCGAAAGGTACCAGTTCTACGCCGTACTCCTTCTTCGCCACCTCCGGGTCAGCCCATGAGTCAGCCACAAAAGGATCTATGTCGTATTCTTTCAGACGGTTGATGATGTCCACCACCTTGCTGTTTCGTGTATCCGGACAATTCTCCTTGAAGGTGATGCCCCAGATCACCACGGTGGCCTTCTTGGGTGCAAGCCCCGCCTCGATCATCTGCTTGATGGCAGCATCCGCAACATATCCTCCCATGCTGTCGTTGACTTTACGGCCGTTCAGGATGATCTGTGAGTGGTAGCCCAGCATCTCCGCGGCGTTGGTCAGATAATACGGGTCCACACCGATGCAGTGGCCGCCCACGAGACCGGGCTTGAATCCCAGCGCGTTCCACTTTGAGTTCATGCCGTAAAGCACCTCATCCGTATCGATCCCCATCCTGTCGCAGATCATGGCGACCTCGTTCATGAATGCGATATTTATGTCGCGCTGGCTGTTCTCCACTACCTTGACGGCCTCAGCTGTCTTTATGGTGGATACAGGAACGGTGCCGGCCTTGATCACGATGTCATAGACCTTCTTGATCTCTCTTGCGGACTCCTCGTCCATTCCGGAGACGATCTTTCTGATGTTGGTCAGTGTGTGCACGCGGTCACCGGGATTGATACGCTCCGGGCTGTAGCCGATCTTCCAGTCGACTCCGCACTTGAGACCGCTTTCCTTCTCGATGATGGGAACGCATACATCCTCTGTGACTCCGGGGTATACTGTGGACTCAAATACGACGATGGTTCCGGGTGTCAGGTTCTGTCCCACAGTCCTCGACGCGCCCTGCACCGGGCGAAGGTCGGGGGTGGTATCCTGATTGACAGGCGTGGGAACAGCCACGATGATGAATCTGGCTTCTTTAAGTCGGGTCGGGTCTGCCGTGAAGTCCACTGTGGTATTCTTTATGGCCTCTCCTACCTCGTTGGTGGAATCGATGCCGCTGGCATACTCGTTGACACGCTTCTCGTTGATGTCGAATCCGATGACGTTCACGTGTTTTGCGAACTCCACAGCGATGGGCATTCCCACATATCCAAGACCCACGAGGGCCAGTTTCTCAGTTCCATTGATCAATCCCTGATAAATATTGTTAAATTGCACTTTTTTCTCCTCTTGATCTATTTCAAAGACCGATATGTGTTTCGAGTCAATAATAAACGACTTAGTATTATAGCAAAAAAACTGCTCCCCTGCAACCATACCTCCCCGGTCAGAACAGTTCCATGAACTGTTCTGCGATGGTCCTGTAGGTGAAATGCTCAAGGACAGCCTGCCTGCCCTTTTCTCCCATTGAAGAACGCTCTTCTTCAGTCATGTTTCTTAGGGTGGTGATGCCTTCCATCAGGGCCGTCGTGTTCTCCGCCTCGCAGCTTACGCCGCATCCATACTCCCTGATATAATTATTCGGCGCATCGATCGCATAAAGTATGGGGCGGCCGGACATCATTGAGTCGAACATCTTGTTCATGGCCACGCCGTACCTGAATATGTTCTGCCTTTTTCCCGCCACATAGAGAGCATCCATCTCAGCTGATATGGCAGGTATATATTTCTTTTCCACCTGATCCAGGAAGATGAAGTTCTCCGCCATAGCACTTTTGGACTGCTCTATGAATCCGGCCTTTTCCCTGCCTCCGCCCACGAAGACTGCGCAGATCCCGGGGTCTCCCAGTTTCTGCACCGCGTCTATCAGGTATGAGAGTGAATAGGAATCCGTGTGGCTTCCCATGAATCCTATGATGAACTTACCCTGTTCCTTCAAGTCCCTGAAGACGCGGGCGATGTCTTCCGGAACCTCCGGAGCATCCCTCCACTCCTCTTCAGATATGCCGTTTGGAATGAACCTGAACTTTTCAGGCGCCATTCCGTGGGACACCATGTAATCCCCGGCGTTGGGCAGCACGGATACCACGTAATCCGAGTGCTTCAGAAATGAATTCTCAGCAGCCTGCATGGCAACGCACAGCGGATGGAACTTACTGAAACCGTACATGAGTTCCAGCGTAAGGGGCCAGAGGTCCCTTACCTCGTGGATCAGCTTCGCTCCGGACAATTCAGCGATCTTCTGGGCCGCATAGGTATCGATGGGGTTTGTGCAGGAGGCGATTATCACGTCCGGGCTGTACTTCTCAGCGATCTCCCTGGCCAGACGGCGGATCTTCCAAGAGAAGTCCATCATTGCCCTGAACCGGCCGAGGCCGTTTCCCACGTAGGAATTCTCCCTTATCCATGAAAACCTCACGCCCTCCACTTCAGTCTCCTGAAGATCGTGGCCGATATCCGGATTTACCTTTCTGAGGTGTGAGAAGCTGCTGGCCAGTATGGTGGTATCGATGCCCTTCTCAGCCCATTCCCGGGCCAGATAGTAGTGGCGGAATACCATGCCGTAGCTCGGGCTTCCCGCATAGAAATTGATTATCAATACTTTTTTATCTGACATTCTTTTTTTGCTCCGTGACACCTGCTCTAGATACTCTCGTAATCGTGCATGACGTTTGTGGCTTCCTCTGTGAAGCCCTCGGTGCTCTCCCCCTGGAAGAGTACTCTCAGGGTCTCAAACAGTATCTGAACATCCATGAAAAGCGAGAAGCTTTCAATGTACATCAGATCCATCTTGAGCTTATCCAGTGCGGAGGTGTTGTACTTGCCGTATACCTGAGCAAGCCCGGTGAGCCCGGCCTTGGCCTTCAGTCTGAGTTTGAACTCGGGAATGTCCCGGGTGTACTTCTCCACGTGCTCCCAGCGCTCCGGTCTGGGTCCTACCACGGACATATCTCCCTTTATGATGTTCACCAGCTGGGGAAACTCGTCGATCCTGGTCTTACGTATAAACCTGCCGATCTTAGTGATCCTGGGATCATCCTCACCTGCCGGATGAGGCCGTCCGTCCTTTTCTGCATCCACTATCATTGAACGGAACTTGATTATCTCGAACCTTCGTCCGTACTGGGTCACCCTCTCCTGTCTGAAGAACACCGGTCCCCCGTCCTCATGATGGATCAGGAAGGCGATCACCGCGAAGAGCGGGCTAAGGACCACCAGGCCCAGAGAACTGGATACCACGTCGAACGCCCTCTTGATCCCCAGCTTCCACTTGGGAGCGCCGCTGTTTCTGAAGAGATAAATGGGGGTATCCACCAGATTCAGGTCCTCCGAGTTCTTCACCATTATATCTGACAGCTTGGGCGTGAGATAAACTCTCTTGTCCCGCTCGAAGCATATCTTAAGCAGGTGATTCTTTTCACTTGAAGGCAGATCATTGAGAAGCACCGCATCGAAATCATCCATTTCCCTGATCAGTTCATCCAGGGGAAGATCAGAAGGCACAGACTTTTCAACCTTGTATTTATAGACCAGTTCGTTCAGTTTCTCGGAGAGAGTGTTCCTGTGTTTGCCGTGTATCTCCAGGACCGTAAGAGGCGGCACCACCTTGCGGTATATATCCACCATGAAATACGAGAGCACTGCGGTCGTGACCGACTGCACCAGCCACAGCAGAGCGTAAAGTCTGAAGAACATGAATCCGAAACGGAACTGTCCTGTGATGGCCATGGAAACGAAGATCTCCACGAAATCCGTGCAGAAAAGCGCCGACACCTGTGCGGCCAGGATCACCATCTTGCGGTTTATGCCGATGGTATATCCTCCCAGCCTCTTCATGAAAAACATGACGATTATCAGATATATTCCCACTGCCATGCCCAGGTTTCCAAGTCCGGTCAGGTGATTTGTCTGGTTGTGCACACTGACGAAATCGAACCATACCTTGAAGAACATGGCTGTGACTATGGCTGTCTCCACGAAGCCGAAGCCATATCTCAAGCCGTATTTTCTGCTGTCGAGTTTAGATGATTTTTCGGACATATCCGGCCGCCTTTTCGGTTAAACGGGAGGGCTCCCGCAAAATACTCAATGCGCACACCTGTCATGTGCCTATACATGTTAGGTATTATATCACATATCCCACATAAAAAATACCCCCAGTCTTAAACCGTTATGACATAGCGCGGGGTTTTTTGCGCAGCCTTCTGTGGTTTATAGCCATTTTTATTGAAAACATCACACTAAAGCGGTATAATTATCAGCGTAGAATGTATACGCATACCCCATTTTTTAAGGAGGCATTTATATGAAACTTACACTGATAGGCGATACTGACAACCCATTGGCAGAAGTTGAACTGAGAAGAGGCGAGACCATCAAGATCGAGCGAGGTTCCATGGTCTACATGCAGGATGTTGAGATCGAAGGAAAGACAAACTCCGGATCCAAGGGTCTGGGCGGATTCCTGAAGGCCGCCGCCAAGTCTGTGGTCTCCGGAGAAAGCATGTTCATCACCTATGTTCACGGAACAGGCGATCATGGCAGGATCGGCATCGCGCCTTCCGTAACAGGCGTCATCCGCAAACTGGAAGTAGGAACCAGGCAGTACAGACTGAATACAGGTGCATTCCTGGCATGCGATGACACTGTTACATACAACATGGTATCTCAGAGCGCAGGCAAAGCGCTCTTCGGCGGAACCGGCGGATTCTTCATCATGGAGACAGCAGGTACAGGCGACCTTGTGGTAAACGCGTTCGCTGACATGATCGAACTCCAGGTCACAGAGGACAAGCCTCTTGTGATCGACAACTCTCACGTTGTGGCATGGGACGCAAGCCTTGACTACAACATCAGAGTCGCTTCCGGCATCTTCGGATTCACATCCGGTGAAGGGCTGGTCAACGAATTCCACGGATACGGCAAGGTCCTTATCCAGACCCGTAACGCCAGCAGTTTCGCCGGCGTACTCGCTCCCTATCTGCCCTCATCCAACAGCTGATGAGCGCAGGATCTGAACCGCCCTAACTATCAGAGCATGATCCCGGCCCCGGACATCTGTCCGGGGCTGTTCTATATCGGCACTGCTCAGCCACGGTCCCGCGAAAATACTAAAATGCAGCTGAAAACCCAGCCCAATCCGGTTCATCCCTTTACAATTAAAAGGCCCTGCCCGGGAGCAGAGACTGTACATCGTCTATTCAAATGCTTTCGCTGTCCACTCCGGCTCAGCGGTCATGGGTCTTTCCCGGCCTGCACGGCCGGGGACCCGAAGTCTTCATCTTACAGCCTTACAGCCACTTCTTCTTTTTGAAGAAGATCAGGCAGATCACGGTTATCACCACGAACACTCCCAGGAGGGCCGGATATGCCCACTTTATCTCAAGTTCCGGCATGTATCTGAAGTTCATGCCGTACCACCCGGTGATCAGGGTCAGCGGCAGGAAGATGGACGTTACCACGGTAAGAATGGTCATTATCCTGTTCTGCCTGAAGCTCATCTGGGATTCGTAATAGTCCCTGATCTGTATGATGTAGTCTCTCACAGAAGCCGCAGTGTCTCTTAGTATGGCTATGCGGGCGGTAAACAGATGGAAATATCTCAGGTTCTCGGAGTTGAAGAAGCCGTTCTCGTTTTCCTCCAGCTCCTGACCCAGGTCCATCAGCTGCTCGTAGTGCATCCTCAGGTTCCTGATGTTGCCCAGTATCTCGTTCAGTCTGAGCATCACCTGATCCGATTCCTGATCACTCAGTTCTTCCTCCAGCTCGTTCAGTTCCATCTCATACCGGTTAAGTATGAAGGCATCATCGTGGATTATCTGCTCCAGAAAGTCATAGAGAAATCTTTCCATGGACGGCAGCTTCCACTTCCTGGTCTTCTGCACCCTCTTTATTATGGATAGCGCGGTGTCACCGTCGTCCACGAAAACTATGCCCTTTTCGTCCAGGGCAAATGCAAAACCGTATCCCGGAGCCTCCGGATCCACTCTGTCGGGAAGATAAAATGACCCTGTCAGAGAATCGTAGTTCACCTCAGCTCTCGTAGCAGTTATGGATGAAAGCTGCATGCCCATCTCGATCCCCATGTCGAAACTGTCCACACGGTCAGTCCATTCCCCGGTGTTAAGCACCGCAACATACTGCTCCTCACCTATAGTCTCTTCAGGCGCACACTCCACCAGAGTATTCTTGATTTTGTAAAACATCATGATACTGCCCTCCTTCAGGAATTCACAGCCGCTCTGAGTTCTTCGACAAACCCGTATAATGCTCTCTCGTTGGCTTCAGATGGCTTGTCCCCGGGGTCCACCAATCCCACCTGAGAAGTGAGATGATCCACCCCCGCCGCTTCTTTCAGTCCGGCTATACATTTTTCTGCGTTCCCTCCGCTGCTGGATGCAAGTACCGCCACCTTCTTGCTGCTTATGTCATTTTCACTTAAGAATGTCCGCATAGGCGGTGTGAAAGTCCCTGCCCACACCGGAGTGCAGAGGATCACCAACTCATGATCATCGCCGTTAAAGTCATAGGGTTCCAGTTTCGGCATGTCCTTCATGGTTGCAGCCTTGCCGCCCCAGAAGAACTTTTTGAAGCCTTTGTCCGGATATGCCTTCACAGGCTTAAGTTCGATCAAGTCTGCGTCCAGAGCCCCGGCGACCCTTTGGGCCGCATACCGGGTATTTCCCTCCAGGGAATAGAATATAACTGCCGTTTTCATCTTACGATCTCCGTATCCTTACTTCTTCGGGACCTTCAGGGTCCTTAAATATGCTTTCTGTTCGTCGGTTATCCTGTAGCTTTCTATACTTTTCTGGATGGCCTTGTTATGAGTCCAGTCGTCCAGTTTCTTCTCTTCTATATATGGCAGCACCATGTCATGCTGTTTCGCCAGGGCAGTGGCAAAATACCACGCCCTCATCATGTTCACATAATATTCATCAGACCTGATGTCCGCCACCATATCAGGATACTCAGTGCTGAAGTTGTCCCCCAAAAAATGCTCCATGAGCTCCTTCACCCCGAAGCGTATGGTATACGTCTCTGCGGATGCGATCCATTTGCGGATATGGGGAAGAAGCCTCTCCGGATCTTTTTTGAATGCCTTTGGAAGCATCTGGTCGCAGGTAGCCCAGTTGTCTACATATGGAAGAAAAGCCTCCACCTGCCGGACACACTTTTCAAAGTCCCTCTCAAGAGATATCACGAAGGCGTGGACCTGATCCTCATCGAAGTATGTGTGGGGCAGATCGCTGAGAAACGCCTCAGCATGCTCCGACTTGTACAGTTTCTTCGCGTAATCCCTGAGAGCGGGAGTCCGCACTCCTATCAGCCTCTTTGGGTCCACCGTCGGAATTATGTTCTTCTGGCCCTCAGCATATTTGGGATCCCTCAGACTGAAAAGATCAGATACTATTCTTTCTCTTACATTAATGCCTGTTTCTGTCATTGATATCTGTACTCCCTCAGTCGCTCCACATTGCCGAAAGCACTGCGGACCTGTAATTCTTTCCCGGGAAACAAACTGCACCTATGGGATCGAAACACATGCAGCCACCCGGATCGTAACTGTCCCCGCAGTCCTCCCTCATGCCATGCAGTTCTCCGCCGCTTTTCTCCAGGAAAGCCAGTATGAGTCCCGTAACATATCCATTTCGGATGGTTCGCTTTCCTCGTCGTCCAGACCGATCCCCGTCACGGAATTTACACCGTTAAGGTAATCATGGCAGACGGAGGCCAGCTTTTTGTTCAGTTCCTGTATCAGGTTCTCCATGTTGGCGTCCCTTTCTTATCTTTTGCACGGTCCTGAGTCAGTGCTCCAATGCCTGATATCCACCGCATGGGATATGTATTCAGGAAGAGCAGGAAGGCCAAAGACGCAGATGCCCGTCCAGCCGCAGGCCGCACCTGACCATTTGGGGCATCCTCTCCGGACCGGTCGATTCAGATATCATTTTTTACTGCCGCCAGTTCCATGCCCCTTCTGGCGATCTCTTCAAATGTCTCCGCAGGGATCATCGCAATGCCCTGCTCATCGCTCAGGACTATCAGAAGCCTTCCCCCTGCGAGGCCGAATTTATCTCTCACTCCCTTTGGGATCACGATCTGTCCCCTGTCTCCGACCGTAACAGTGCCCCAGATGTTTTTTCCCGCGGGTGCCGGAGGTATCATTCCCACGCCTTCCACTGCCTCGTTCTTTACCAGGCTGTCAAGAGTGGTGCCGTAGACTCGGGCAAGGAGCTCACATTTCTCTATATCGGGGACGGTGGTTCCCTTTTCCCACTTGGCGTATGCCTGCCTGGAGATGCCGATCTTTTCCGCTATCTGCTCCTGGGAGTAACCGTGAATGCTGCGGAGCATCGCCAAATTGTCTTTAAGCATATTCTACCCTCCTAAAGGTCGATCTTTTCGAAGTTCCTTGCCGCCTTCCTGTATGACACCAGCGTGAGCAAAACATACGATGCCGCCCCGCAAAGAAGCAGGATCAGTTGGCTCCCCATATGCTCCCCTGTGTATTCATCCAGCCACTGAAGCCCGGGAATGTGATGGAGTGTCTCAAACACTCCGATGCAAGGGAAAACTACAATGATATATGCCAAAAACGGTCTTCCGGTCTTGTACCCTGTCCTGTAAAAGCCTCCCACGAATATCAGGTTGAACAGCCCAAACAGCAAAAACGCTGCCCCCAGGGCAAAGGGATCCGCATTCATCATGAAGTTTGAACTGTATGCCGGTAAGTCCCCAAGCAGCGTCATCCTTACGATCATGGAAACTGCCATGATGAGAAGGGCCGTAAGTTCTATGAGACAGACGAAACAGTACCGCCCCTTCACAACGTCACGTTTCGCCATGGGAAGCAGAGCGGAAAACATTGTGTCGTTGGCTTCCCTGGCATAGTCAAAACTCTTATATATCCCAAGAGCCGGGAAAAAGGCTCCGCAGAGTATCGGGTATCCGGGAATGAAAAACATAAGCCCGAACAGGGTGAAGAAATATGCGATTGGTGATGCGCTGAGCCTAAGTTCCTTAAGAAGAAGGTTACTCATGTGATGCGCCTCCTTCCATTCTCAGCATGGCATCTTCCAGGCTTTCCCCGGGAAGCGCATACCGCTCCATAAAGTCATCCCTGGCGGAGGCCGCAGCTATCTCCCCCTTTGAGATGTACACGATGTCGTCTGCGCATTTCTCCAGATCCGAGATGATGTGAGTCGAAAAAAATACCGCCACCCCCTCCTTCTTGAGCTGAAGGAAGATATCCAGGATCTCATTCCTGGAAAAGGGGTCCAGCCCGCTGGTAGGCTCGTCCAGGATAAGCACTTCCGCTCTGTGGGAAAGTGCAATGAGAAGGTTGAACTTCACTTTCATGCCTTCAGACAATTCCATGGGCGTCTTATCCTCGTCCAGTCCGAATAATTCCATATACCTGAGATAAGCCTCCCCGTCCCAGTTGTCATAGAAGCTCCTGACCACCCGGACGATGTCTCCTATCCTCCTTCTGGGATACCAGTTTACCGTGCCTGTGGAATATCCCGTGCGTACTTTGATCTCAGTTTCATTTTCCCGGATAGGTTTTCCGAAGAACCACACTGTCCCTCCGTCAGGATGGATCAGATTCAACATGGCCTTGATGGTGGTAGTCTTGCCGACGCCGTTACGGCCGATAAAACCTGTGATCCTGCCCGCCTCCACATTGAAGGAGACTTCGTTCAGCCGGAAACCGGGATAATTCTTTACAAGTTTTCTTACTTCCACAATACTCATACACATCCTCCTGAAATATGATTTATATGAATATTGTAACTTTTGGTTGCGCCCGGTTCTACCAACCGCACTTAACACATTTTTAAGTATCTTGTTAAGTTTAGTTGCATCATGGTCTCTATCCTCCCGTTACGCAAAAGATCCGGTCACGGTTCTGTCTTATACCGCTTCTCGCGTTTTTTGCGTCTCTGCTCCCTGTCGTTGGCCTCGGACGGGAAGATCTCCGCCGCCGCATTCTCCGAAATACCGTCCGGTCTCCTCGTCATAGCAGGCTTTCCAGCCTGGTCCCTCCTTAAACTGCATGATCTTACCTCCGAAAATATCCTGCAGCGCCTGTGTTCATCTCTTTCTGATCGGATGCCGTATCACGGTCTTCAGCTTCTCCGGTGCGACCTTCCTGGCATCGCTTAAGTAGATCTCATGATGGAACCTATCATGGCTGATGTCCAGCTCATAGCCCTGCTGTTCAATGTACTCATGCATCGACCCCACCGTAACGGGCTCATCGTCATAGGCACCTATATGCATACACTGGACGCAAAGTCCCTCATCATATGTCAGGAACTCGGCCCCGGAAAAGTCTCTTTTCTTTTTATCTGCTGCTTCACGTACTGCCCAGTCAAATTCTTCTTTTGTAACAAAATCCGGAAGACGTATGACAGATATCCACCTGAAGTTTTCTTTGTGGGCATAGTCCACGCCATCTGTCCCTTCCTGCCACCAGAATCCCTCAAGGGGAGGGACAACGTAATCGAAGTATCCGTCCATACGGTGGTCGGTTTTTTTGCTCATTTTAATGGTGAAGGCTATGCCGTACAGCAGTTCGATGGCCCTCTTGTATTCACCGTCCTCATGATTCGGGTCCCCTATGCCCCGGACTGCGATATAGTTCATGCTCGGAACAGTGATGATGCCGGGCTTGTTTTTCGGCATATAGAATTCCTTGTATTCTTTCCTGAAATCAAAAGCCATGATCTTCTCCTTACATCGGGACCTCAGCTTCGGCCATTTCGCGTTTTGATGCAATGTAGAAGGGGATCGCCAGGAGCTGCGCTGCAACGGATACCACGATCATTACCGTTATGCTTATATCATAAAGCACTCCCAGAAGCCAGCTTCCCAGGAACCAGAAGATCCCGAAGGAGCATTCAAATATGCCGTATCCGGTGGCGCGGCTCGTCTTCGGTACCATGGTCGAAACTGCCGCCTTCAGGATAGATTCCTGCGCGCCCATTCCGATGCCCCAAAGAGCGATCCCAAAGAGCAGCGCAGCTTCTGTCTTAAAGCCAAACACGAAGACTGCGAAAGGTGCTGATATGATCGTAGAGATCACAAGTGCCGCCGTGCCCTTCTTATCAAAGAGGAAACCAAACGCCAGTGCGGACACCGCGTCGATCAGCATGGCTCCGGCATAAAGAAGCGGGATCGTTCCGGTGGTGACCAGAGATGACGTCTCTGTCAGAGTCCCCGCAATCCCCGTATACACCCTTGAAACATGCATGATGATCAGGGAGTAGTCGAGAAATCCAAAGGCAAAGAGACTGATGCCTGTAATATAAAAGATAAACTCCTTTTTCATCTTAAACGGAATATATTCCTTCGGCTCCGGCTCAAACTTTTCCGGTTCCGGGAACTTATGCCTTGTCATAAGGAGCAGGATCAGCGTGATCGCGCCCGGGATCGCCAATACCGCAAAGCAGAAGGAATAGATCTCAAAGGTAGTCCCTTCTGTCCGGAAGAGCATGACGACATAAAGAAGCACCGGCCCGAGGAATGCGCCGATCTGATCCAGCACCTCCTGAATGCCAAAGCTCTTTCCGACGCCCTCCTGCGTAGCCGCAAAAGACATGATCGTATCCTTCGCAGGTTTCTTGATCGCCTTGCCCATGCGCTGGATTATGAGAAGCGCACATGCGGCTATCCATCCGTGCTCACCTACAAGGGCAAGGGCCGGGACCGCAAGTACGTCAATGACATATCCGAAGATGACCATGAACCAGTATTTCTTCGTCTTGTCCGTCAGTTTTCCAAAAACATAACGCATTGAATAACCGACCAGCTCCCCCAGACCGGAAACGAAACCGATCGCCCCGGCAGAGGCCCCGAGAAGAGTAAGATAAGCACCCCGGATGCTTGATGCTCCTTCGTGCGTCATATCCGAAAACAGGCTGACGATGCCGAAAAGAATAATAAACACCATCGCCTGAGAGATTTTTTTCTTTTTATCCGTAACAACCGCCTTCTCTCTAAGATCACTCACATCTTTACTCATCAGTTGGATCATTCATTCCGATGATCCGATCAGAAGATCGTGATTTACTGCTTGTTGGTAAAAGCAGCATCAGTCGGTCGGTACCACTTTGATCTAAGCGACCTGCAGCAAATGGTTTCCCGACCTCCGGTCACACTGATATTAGCATCAAAACGGTCAGTTGTCTACAAAATGCGGACAACTGACCGTTCACAGAAACAAATATATTCAAGGTGAGGAAAAATACAAGAGCAAAGAATATTGGACGTTA
>CAJOKT010000023.1 GCA_905235115.1 uncultured Peptostreptococcaceae bacterium | reverse complement strand
GAACTCGCCGAGACCGTATCTCTCGTGAAGAGTCTTCGTGATAGCTGCTGTAAGTGTAGTCTTGCCATGGTCTACGTGACCGATGGTTCCGATGTTGATATGCGGTTTAGTTCTCTCAAACTTCTGCTTTGCCATTTTTAGTGTCTCCTTGTTTGATTACTTGTTGATCTTTTCAATTAAGTTCTCGGGCAGCCTGTCGAAATGATCCATCTGCATGACGTATACGCCTCTTCCCTGGGTCTTGGACCTTAAGTCTGTGGCGTAGCCGAACATTTCGGACAGAGGCACATATCCCCTGACTATCGCTGCGCCGTTAAGCATATCTGTACCTTCGATCCTTCCTCTTCTCTGGGAAATATCTCCGATAACGTCGCCCATGTAGTCTTCCGGCACCGTGACCTCCACCTTGAAGATGGGTTCCAGAAGCACAGGACCTGCCTTTTTGGCTGCTTCTCTGAAAGCCATGGAAGCTGCGATCTTGAATGCCATATCGGAGGAGTCTACCTCGTGATATGATCCGTCGATCAGTTCCACGCCGCAGTCCACCACCTGGTATCCTGCGATGGGGCCGTTGCCCATAGCTTCCACGATTCCCTCCTCGATCTTCGGTATGTATTCCTTGGGAATGACACCGCCGACGATGGAGTTGATGAACTCGAATCCGGAGCCCGGCTCCCTGGGATAAAGTCTGATCTTGACGTGACCGTACTGGCCGTGTCCGCCGGTCTGCTTGACATACTTGTTGTCGACTTCCACTTCCTTTGTGACAGTCTCCTTGTATGATACCTGGGGCTTGCCCACGTTGGCTTCCACCTTGAACTCACGGAGAAGTCTGTCTACGATGATCTCCAGGTGAAGTTCGCCCATGCCCGCGATGATGGTCTGACCTGTCTCAGGGTTGGTGTAGGTCTTGAATGTGGGGTCTTCCTCAGCCAGCTTCGCCAGAGCGATGCCCATCTTTTCCTGACCGGCTTTGGTCTTGGGTTCGATAGCGATCTCGATGACCGGCTCCGGGAATTCCATGGATTCCAGAATGATCTCATGCTTCTCATCGCAGAGAGTGTCGCCTGTGGTGGTGTCCTTAAGGCCTACCGCGGCGGCGATGTCTCCCGAGTAGACCATTTCGATCTCCTCACGCTTGTTGGCATGCATCTGGAGGATACGCCCGATACGCTCTTTTTTGCCCTTGCTGGAATTGTACACGTAAGAGCCGGACTCAAGCGTTCCGGAGTAAACTCTGAAGTAGGCCAGTTTGCCTACGAAGGGGTCTGCCACGATCTTGAACGCCAGTGCGGAAAGAGGACCGTTGTCGTCGGACACTCTGTCCTCTTCCTGTCCCGTTTCAGGATTCACGCCTCTGATGGGCGGGATATCCAGGGGAGAGGGCATGTAGTCTACGACTCCGTCCAGAAGCATCTGTACGCCCTTGTTCTTGTAGGCAGATCCGCAAAACATGGGAACCATGCGGTTGGCTATGGTCTCTTTCCTGATCTGTGTCTTGATCTCTTCCACGGTAAGCTCTTCGCCTTCCAGGAACTTCATCATGAGATCTTCATCGGTCTCTGCCACAGATTCCAGGAGCTTGTCACGCCACTCCTGTGCAAGATCCTTCATGTCATCCGGGATATCGACTATGTCGAATACCTTACCCAGCTCGTCCTCATAGATCTCGGCCTTCATGGTGATAAGGTCGATGATACCTATGAAGTTCTCCTCCTTGCCGATGGGAAGCTGTACCGGCACTGCGTTGGCCTTCAGTCTGTCGCGGACCATGCCGTAGACTCTGAAGAAATCCGCCCCCATGATGTCCATCTTGTTGACGAAGATCATTCTGGGTACCTGATACTTCTCAGCCTGTCTCCAGACTGTCTCGGACTGGGGCTCCACGCCTCCTTTGGCGCAAAGCACTGTGACCGCGCCGTCCAGAACTCTGAGGGATCTTTCCACCTCAACGGTGAAGTCCACGTGGCCAGGAGTGTCGATGATGTTGATTCTTGTGTCTTTCCATTGGGCAGTCGTGGCGGCAGAAGTGATGGTGATACCTCTTTCCTGCTCCTGGACCATCCAGTCCATTACGGCGGCACCGTCGTGAGTCTCACCGATCTTGTGAGTACGTCCGGTATAGAAGAGGATCCTCTCTGTCGTCGTGGTCTTACCGGCGTCAATGTGAGCCATGATGCCGATATTCCTTGTCTTTTCTAATGGAAACTTTCTTGCCATGATATCCCACCTACCATCTGAAGTGGGCGAAAGCCTTGTTGGCCTCGGCCATCTTGTGGGTATCTTCCTTCTTCTTTACTGATGCGCCGGTGTTGTTTGCGGCGTCCATGATTTCCTTGGCAAGTCTGTCTGCCATAGTTCTTTCGCCTCTAAGTCTCGTGTACTTAGTAAGCCATCTGAGGCCCAGAGTCTGTCTTCTCTCAGGTCTTACTTCTACGGGGACCTGGTAGTTCGCGCCACCGATCCTCTTTGCTTTTACTTCAAGCACAGGCATGATGTTGTTCATTGCCTTGTTGAAAACTTCCAGGGGATCCTCGCCTGTGGTCTGCTGGATCTTATCGAAAGCGGAGTACACGATATGCTGTGCGGTACCCTTCTTTCCGTCCAGCATGATGCTGTTGATGAGCTTAGCAACAACAACACTGCCGTAAACAGGATCCGGAAGTACTTCTCTCTTTGGAACATTACCTTTTCTAGGCACTTCTCTTCCCTCCTAATCTGATGTCTCTGATTCTGTCTTATCTAGTACAGAGCCATCCGCAAAAAATATAACTTGCTTTCTTCACCCCGTTCACCGGGATTACTCCGGTCCGGCCTGATCTTCGCCTTTCCGGTCTTTAGGGGTACTCGGCAATTGCCGTGAGCGCTCTTTAATGTTTATTTCAAAAAAGATTGCTCTACCCTTTCAGGCTTACGGTCTATTTCTTTACCTTAGGCCTCTTGGCGCCGTACTTTGAACGAGCCTGAAGTCTGCCTGCCACGCCTGCTGTATCAAGTGTGCCTCTGATGATGTGATATCTCACACCGGGAAGGTCCTTGACACGGCCGCCTCTGATGAGGACTACGCTGTGCTCCTGGAGATTGTGACCAATTCCGGGAATGTAGGCGGTAACTTCGATCCCGTTGGTAAGTCTGACTCTGGCAACTTTTCTGAGAGCTGAGTTAGGCTTCTTGGGGGTCACTGTCTTTACGGAAGTGCAAACTCCTCTCTTCTGGGGGGAATCTGTGTTTGTGGCAACTCTTCTTAATGAGTTCATTCCCTTGTTGAGAGCGGGAGCTGCGGACTTCTTAACGGACGTAGCTCTGCCTTCACGTACTAACTGATTGATTGTAGGCATCTTTTTCTCCTTTCCTGGGATATTTTTTATTTTAAGCCTATGAGCCCGGGGACAGGTCCCCGGGCTTTAAGCCCAAAAGCGCTATGATTTTATCATATTCTGACGCCTGATGTCAACGGAATTATTCCGCCTGGACGGGCTCCTCCGGAACAGCCTCGGGGACTGCCTCCGCGGTGATCTCAGCTTCCGCTTCGGGATCTGTCTCTTCAACGGGTCCCTTATCCTTGTTTTTTGCGGCCAGCTCCGCTTCCTTGAGCCTTCTCTGTTCTTCCAGATACTGCTCGATGACCTGAGCGTTCACACCGTAGTCAACGGAAATGTTTCTGTACCTCTTCATGCCGGTTCCGGCAGGGATAAGCTTACCGATGATGACGTTCTCCTTCAGGCCCTGGAGCTTGTCGGTCTTGCCCTTGATGGCCGCGTCCGTAAGCACCTTGGTGGTCTCCTGGAAGGATGCGGCGGACAGGAATGAGTTGGCGGCCAGAGCTGCCTTGGTGATTCCCTGAAGAGTCAGCTTGTATTCTGCGGGCTGCTTGTTTTCAGCGATCATCTCGGCGTTGGCGTCGTCGATCTCATACTTGTTGTAAAGGCTTCCGGGAAGGAGGCTGGTGTCACCGGGGTTCTCCACCTTGTACTTGGAGAGCATCTGGGAAACGATGACTTCGATATGCTTGTCGTTGATATCTACGCCCTGTTTCTTATATACTCTCTTGACTTCCTTCACCACGTACTCGTGGACGCCTTCCGCGCCCTTGAGCCTTAAGATGTCGTGAGGGTCAAGGGGTCCCTTGGTGATGTTGTCTCCGGCCTTGACCATGCTTCCCACCTTGACCAGGATCTGTGCGCCGTAAGCTACGATGTAGGATCTGTCTCCTCCCTCTTCTCTTACGATCACCTCGGTCCTGTTGTCATCTCTGGGTTCGATGGAGATGACCTCTCCGTCGGCCTCGCAGATCTCAGCCAGTCCCTTGGGCTTGCGTGCTTCGAAAAGCTCCTCTACCCTGGGAAGACCGCCGACGATGTCGTCTCCTGCGACTCCGCCGGAGTGGAATGTCCTCATGGTCAGCTGGGTACCGGGTTCTCCGATGGACTGAGCCGCGATGATACCCACTGCCTCACCGATGTTCACCGGCTCATATGTGGCCAGATTCCTGCCGTAGCACTTAGCGCATACGCCTGTCCTGCACTTGCAGGTCATGATGGAACGGATGGCTACTCTCTCGATGCCGGCTTTTTCGATGGCGGATGCCTGATCGTCGGTGATCTCCTCGCCGGCCTTGGCAAGAAGTTCGCCGGTCTTGGGATCTTCGACATCGAAGAATGCGGTGCGTCCCGCGATCCTCTCCCTCAGATCCTCGATCTCTTCCTTGCCGTCTCTGAAGGACTCGGCCACGATGTACTCATCGGTTCCGCAGTCGTACTCGTTCACGATCACATTGTGGGATACGTCTACAAGTCTTCTGGTCAGATATCCTGAGTCAGCGGTTCTCAGAGCGGTATCGGCCAGACCCTTACGGGCACCGTTGGATGAGATGAAGTATTCCAGTATGGACAGACCTTCACGGAAATTGGATGTGATGGGCACCTCTACGGTCTTACCGGTGGCGTTGGCCATCAGTCCTCGCATTCCTCCTACCTGACGGATCTGGTTCTTGGATCCACGGGCTCCGGAGTGGGCCATGATCTGAAGATTGTTCATGGGACCCAGCTTGTCCATTAGAGCATCTGCCACCTCATCGGTAGCGGCGTTCCATATTTTGCACACATTCTCGTATCTCTCCTGGTTGGAGATGAGGCCTTCTCTGAAAGCTTTTTCGAACTTGTCGACTTCGTTCTCGGCCTTTGCGACGATCTCGTTCTTTTCTTCGGGGATCTCCATGTCGTCGATGGAGATGGTGACCGCAGCCTTTGTGGAATACTGATATCCGGTGGCTTTGATGTAGTCCAGCATAAGTATGGTGCCGGTGTTCTCATGCTTTCTGAAGCACTTGTCGATGATCTTTCCAAGTTCCTTCTTGCCGCAGAGGAAGTCCACCTCAAGACCGTACTTGTCCTTTTCTCTGTCAACGAAACCAAGGTCCTGGGGGATGCCGCGGTTGAAGATGAATCTTCCCACGGTGGACTCCACGAAGCTCTGACCTGCCTCGGCAGGATCATCGCTCATCCTAACCTTGACTCTGGCGTGGATGGAAACCACTCCGTTCTGGTATGCCATGAGCATCTCGTTAAGGTCTGTGAAGACCTTGCCGTCTCCCTTGACGGGGACTCTCTCAAATCCGTCATCGTGTTTCTGGAAGTCATCTATCCGCTCGATGATCTTGCCGTTCTCGCCAACCTTCCTCATAATGCCGGGATAGGTCAGGTAATATGATCCGAGGATCATGTCCTGGGTAGGTGTGGTGATGGGAGATCCGTCCTTGGGAGCCAGGATATTGTTCACGGAAAGCATGAGGAATCTTGCCTCAGCCTGTGCTTCTACTGAAAGAGGTACGTGAACGGCCATCTGGTCTCCGTCGAAGTCTGCGTTGAAGGGGGTACATACCAGAGGATGAAGCTTGATGGCCTTGCCCTCTACCAGCACCGGCTCAAAAGCCTGAATGCCCAGTCTGTGCAGGGTAGGCGCACGGTTCAGCATAACCGGATGCTGCTTGATGACGCCTTCCAGCACGTCCCATACCTGGGGACGGACCTTTTCCACCATCTTCTTGGCAGCCTTGATGTTGGAGGCGTAGCCCTGCTCCACCAGCTCCTTCATGATGAAGGGCTTGAACAGCTCAAGAGCCATGGTCTTGGGAAGACCGCACTGGTAGAACTTGAGTTCAGGTCCGACTACGATAACGGAACGTCCGGAGTAGTCTACACGCTTGCCGAGAAGGTTCTGTCTGAATCTTCCCTGCTTACCCTTCAGCATGTCGGAAAGAGACTTGAGGGGACGGGATCCGGGTCCTGTCACCGCTCTTCCGCGGCGGCCGTTGTCGATAAGAGAGTCAACTGCTTCCTGGAGCATACGCTTCTCGTTCCTGACGATGATGTCGGGAGCGCCCAGTTCCAGCAGTCTCTTCAGACGGTTGTTTCTGTTGATGACCCTTCTGTAAAGGTCGTTTAAGTCGGAGGTGGCGAATCTGCCGCCGTCCAGCTGTACCATGGGCCTGATATCGGGCGGGATCACGGGGATCACCGTCAGCACCATCCACTCGGGACGGTTGCCGGAGATGCGAAGGGCCTCGATGACCTCAAGGCGTCTGCCTATTCTCAGTCTCTTCTGGCCTGTGGCCCCTCTCAGTTTTTCTCTCAGGTCCTCGGAAAGTTCCTCAAGGTCGATGTCGCAGAGAAGCTTTCTGATGGCTTCTGCGCCCATGCCTGCCTGGAATCTGTTTCCGTAGGCGTCCTTGGCTTCCCTGTACTGCTGTTCGGAAAGTATCTCCTTGTACTGCAGTTCAGTGTCGCCGGGGTCTGTCACGATATATGACGCAAAATACAGGACCCTCTCAAGGTTTCTGGGGCTGATGTCCAGGCAGAGACCCATTCTGGAGGGTGTGCCCTTGAAGTACCAGATGTGGGAGACAGGTGCAGCCAGCTCGATGTGGCCCATTCTCTCACGTCTCACCTTGGCCTTTGTGACCTCTACTCCGCAGCGGTCGCAGATGATGCCCTTGTATTTGATCCTTTTGTATTTACCGCAGTGGCACTCCCAGTCTTTCATGGGTCCGAAGATCCTCTCGCAGAAGAGGCCGTCTCTTTCGGGTTTAAGCGTCCTGTAGTTGATGGTCTCCGGCTTGGTCACCTCGCCGTGGGACCATTCCAGGATCTTTTCCGGTGACGCCAGATTTATCTGGATGGCTTCGAAGTTGTTCAACTCGTTCTTGTTATCTTTGATCTGATCGGTCATGTCTTCAAGCCTCCTTAATAATCTTCACCTGTCATGGTGTCTTCTACGAAACCTTCCTGGTAGAGCTCCTCTTCAGATACCATCTGAGTCTCCATTTCCATGGTCCTCTCGGCATTTGGAACATCGTCATCGTCAGAGAACTCCTTGATCTCTATCTCTTTTGCGTTCTCGTCAAGGACCTTTACGTCCAGAGCCAGAGCCTGGAGTTCCTTGATGAGTACCTTGAAGGATTCGGGTATTCCGGGTGTGGGGATGTTTTCTCCCTTAACGATAGCTTCATAGGTCTTTACACGTCCCACGATGTCGTCCGACTTGACAGTCAGGATCTCCTGCAGGGTGTAAGCCGCGCCGTAAGCTTCCAGAGCCCAGACTTCCATCTCTCCGAAACGCTGTCCGCCGAACTGAGCCTTGCCTCCCAGCGGCTGCTGGGTGACCAGGGAGTACGGACCCGTGGAACGGGCGTGGATCTTGTCGTCTACCAGATGGTGGAGTTTGAGCATGTACATGTATCCCACGGTTACCGGATGATCAAAATACTCGCCTGTACGGCCGTCTCTTAATCTGAGTTTGCCGTTCTTCGGGTATCCCGTCTCCTCCAGAAGTTTGATGATATCGCTCTCCTTGGCTCCGTCGAATACGGGTGTGGCGATGTACCAGCCCTTCTTCTTGCAGGCAAGACCCAGGTGGACCTCAAGTACCTGTCCTACATTCATACGGGACGGCACGCCCAGAGGATTGAGCATTACCTGAAGGGGCTGTCCGTTCTCAAGGAAGGGCATGTCTTCTTCAGGAAGGATCCTGGAGATAACACCCTTGTTTCCGTGACGTCCGGACATCTTGTCGCCTACGTTTATCTTTCTCTTTGTGGCTACGTATACTCTTACCAGCTTGTTCACTCCGGGAGGAAGTTCGTCCCCGTTCTCTCTGGTGAAGATCTTCACGTCCACAACGATGCCTGTCTCACCGTGAGGGACCTTGAGAGAAGTGTCTCTTACTTCTCTGGCCTTCTCGCCGAAGATGGCTCTTAAGAGTCTCTCCTCGGAGGTGAGCTCCGTTTCTCCCTTGGGGGTCACCTTGCCCACCAGGATGTCCATGGCGCTGACTTCAGCACCGATCCTGACGATACCGTCTTCGTCCAGATCCTTTAATGCCTCTTCGCCGACATTGGGGATGTCCCTGGTGATCTCCTCGGCGCCGAGCTTGGTGTCTCTCGCCTCGGATTCATATTCTTCAATATGGATCGACGTAAGAACGTCGTCCATTAGAAGTCTCTCGTTGAGGACCACAGCGTCCTCGTAGTTGTATCCTTCCCAGGTCATGAACCCGATGAGAAGGTTCTTCCCGAGAGCGATCTCTCCCATGTCCGTGGAGGGTCCATCAGCGATGACTTCGCCCTTCTCGATGTGTTCACCGTGGGAGACGATAGGTCTCTGGTTGACGCAGGTGCCCTGGTTGGATCTTTTGAACTTCAGGAGGTCATACTGATCCACTCCGTTGTCGGAGTCTCTTCTGATCAGGATGGTCTCCGCGTCCACGAACTCAACGGTGCCGGCCTCTTTGCAGAGGATCACCACACCGGAGTCGCAGGCAGCCTTGTACTCCATGCCTGTTCCGATCATGGGTGCTTCCGTGACCAGAAGGGGCACAGCCTGACGCTGCATGTTGGAGCCCATGAGAGCACGGTTCGCGTCGTCGTTCTCCAGGAAGGGGATCATGGCCGTAGCTACGGATACTACCTGCTTCGGTGAAACGTCCATGTAGTCTACTTCGCTTGCGGGTGCCAGCGAGATCTCGCCGTGCTCCGTTCTGCAGGCCACCTTGGCATTGACGAAACGTCCCTCTGAATCCAGGGGTTCGTTAGCCTCTGCGATGACGCACATCTCCTCCTCATCGGCGGTGATGTACTTGATCTCGTCAGTTACGACTCCGTCCTTCACGATCCTGTAGGGGGTCTCGATGAAGCCGTACTTGTTGATGATGCCATATGTGGTGAGTGATCCGATAAGCCCGATGTTGGGACCTTCAGGAGTCTCGATGGGGCACATTCTTCCGTAGTGGGAGTGGTGAACGTCCCTGACCTCGAATCCTGCTCTCTCTCTGGAAAGTCCGCCGGGTCCGAGTGCCGACAGTCTTCTCATGTGAGTGAGTTCAGCAAGGGGGTTGTTCTGGTCCATAAACTGGGACAGCTGGGATGATCCGAAGAACTCCTTTACAGCCGCTGTCACAGGCCTGATGTTCATTAGAGCCTGAGGTGTGGTGACGTCGATGTCCTGAGTCATCATCCTCTCACGGATGACTCTCTCCATTCTGGAGAGACCGATCCTGAACTGGTTCTGGAGAAGTTCTCCCACAGTTCTCAGTCTTCTGTTTCCAAGGTGGTCGATATCGTCAACGTTTCCGATTCCGTAGTTCAGGTTGATCAGATAGCTGACAGATGCGATTATGTCTTCGTTGATGATATGCTTGGGGCTCAGTTCATTCTTCCTGTCCACCAACATTTCCTTGAGTTCTTCCTCGTCGGAAGCCTTTTCAAAGATCTCGTGAAGCACCGGATAGAACACCTTGTCTCCCAGCTTCAGCGAATCAAAGTCCACGTCCTTGTAACGGGGTTCATACTCCTCAGCATAGGCCTTGATGTCCACGAATCTGGAACCGATGACTTTTGTAATCTGTCCTTCCTTCTCCTTGTCCACAGCATATGCCATGACAAAATCCAGGCCGGAGTTTTCAATGCGGATAGCCATGTCGCGGTCAAGTCTGGTCCCTGCTTCGTAGAGGACCTCTCCGGTCTCGGGAGCCACCGCGTCCTCTGCAAGGATCACTCCTGCCAGACGGTTGGACAGTCCCAGCTTCTTGTTGTACTTATACCTGCCGACCTTTGCCAGATCATAGCGCTTGGGGTCGTAGAACATGGCGTTGAACGCCTGCCTTGCGCTCTCTATGGTCGGAGGTTCAGCCGGTCTTATCTTCTTGTATATCTCCTTGATGCCTTCTTCGTAGTCCTTGGTAGTATCCTTCTCGAGGGTGGCCTGAAGTCTGTCGTCGTTTCCGAAGACTTCCAGGATCTCCTGGTCGGTACTGAGGCCGATGGCTCTCAAGAGTGTGGTGACGGGTTGCTTTCTCGTACGGTCGACTCTCACGGAAAGCACTCCGTTGGAATCTGTCTCGTATTCTATCCAGGCGCCTCTGTTGGGTATTATCTGGGTCGAGAAAAGCTTGTTATTGGACTTATCAGTCTCCACCGAGTAATAGGGCCCCGGCGAACGCACCAGCTGTGTTACCACAACACGCTCTGCGCCGTTGTAGATGAAGGTTCCTCTCTCGGTCATCAGGGGGAAATCACCCATGAAGACTTCCTGTTCCTTCACCTCACCGGTCTCACGGTTGATGAGCCTTACTCTTACTTTAAGCGGAGCTGCGTAAGTGACATCTCTATCCTTGCACTCTTCCTTCGGATACTTGGGTTTATCCGAAAGAGTATAGTCAATGAACTCAAGCGAGAGATTACCGGAGAAGTCCTTTATGGGAGAAATATCTTCGAAAACTTCCTTCAGTCCTTCTTCCACGAACCACTTGTAAGAATCCGTCTGGATCTGGATGAGGTTCGGCATCTCGCAGACTTCGTTGATCTTGGCGAATGTCATACGCTCTTTTCTACCTACTTTTATAGGTCTCGGCATTTTCCATCACTCCTTATATCTTTAACTGGTTCCATGCCCCATGCGCATTTATATCAGCGCATAAAAAGGCATTCTAATTTTTATGGCAGTTTAATAGTATACCCCTGGGCTGTCAAGAATGCAAGGACTTTTTGCGCAAAAAATGCAAAAATACAACACAGGATACTCCTGCTCAGAAAGAGTATCCTGTGTTTATCCCATGCAAGCCTGCGTCATAAAGGCTTTGCATTATTTCGCTATTTCTCTGGAGACGATCTTATACTGGTCGCCCTCTCTTATGAAGACCGTCCTGACATCATAATGGCAGAACTTAAAATTTCAATCTAACAATAATATAAATCTGCTCCTCCAGTATCGTTATATTACTCGTGAACCAACGCCCCAATAACAAAAGCCTCGTGAACGGCGGCCCTCTCTTCAGTAAATAACTTCGTGCAGGGAACTCTCGAGGCTCTTAATCATTATCTATGCAATTGATGTCGCGGCCGGGGACTTTATGTTTTGCTCTTCACCACCTTGTCGGAGCGGACGATCAGGATGTCGCCCTGCTGGATCCTCAGGCTGCTTTCGGGAATGGCCGAGAGCTCATCGCGGATCACCAGATACACGTTCATGTCGTATTCGCTCTGGATCTCACTGATGGTCTTGCCCTTCATGTCGCTTCTCTTGCCAACCACGATCTCGCCGATCTCCTTGATGTCGTTGAAGCGCTTGACGGAGTTCTTTTCCTTATCGTACTGCTCCACGAACCCCGCGCTGATGATACCTGTGGGGATGGCCACCGCTCCCACGCCCAGGAAGGACATTATGATGGCTATTATGGTCCCCGCCGTGGTCACCGGGTAGATGTCGCCGTAGCCTATGGTGAGGATGGTGGTCACGCTCCACCAGAAACCGGAGAAGGCGTTTTTGAAGACCTCCGGCTGGGCGGCATGCTCCGCGCTGTACATGCAGATGCTGGAGGCCAGCATCAGTATGAATATGATGAAAAGCGATGACAAAAGCTGCTTGCGCTTCTCGTAGATGATGCTAAGGATCGCGTGGAAGGAGTCGTAGCGCGCATTGATCCTGAAGAGGTGCAGTATCCTGACCACCCTGAGCATCCTGAAAGCCACTGCGCCCGAAAGGAAGAACACCGGGATTATGGTGAAGAGGTCCACCACTCCGTCGAAGGACCTGATGAACCGGAGCACCGCCTTGCCCCTGCTCAGCTTGGGATAGAGCAGATCCGCCGTCCATATCCTCAGGATGTACTCGATGAGGAAGAAGAAGGTGGTCACGATCTCGACCCATCTGAAGAGAGTGTTGTACTCCGAAAGCTCACCGAAGGTGTCCAGTATGACAACCAGTATGTTCAATACGATATTCGCAATAAGCAAATAGTCAAAGCCGCGGCTGACCCTGTCGTTCTCCTGCCCTATCTGGATTATTTCGAATATCCTTTTCTTCATTGCTGACCTCTCAAACAAAACTTTTACGTATAGATTATAGTCCCGGTGGGGATTCTTTGCAATACGGCATAAAAAAGGACCTCGCACCTCAGTGCAAAGCCCTTTTGTGATCTTCCTGTTCCGGAATTATTTGAGAACGACTTCTGCGCCGACTTCCTCGAGCTGAGCCTTGATAGCCTCGGCCTCTGCCTTCTCGATGCCTTCCTTGACGTTGGAGGGAGCTCCGTCAACGAGTTCCTTAGCTTCCTTAAGTCCAAGACCGGTGATCTCTCTGACGACCTTGATGACCTTGATCTTCTCTGCTCCGATAGCGTTAAGAACTACTGTGAACTCCGTCTGCTCTTCAACCTCAGCGGCTGCGCCGGCAGGTCCTGCTACTGCTACGGGAGCAGCGGCGGAAACGCCGAATTCCTCTTCACAAGCTTTAACTAATTCATTTAACTCGAGCACTGTCATATTCTTGATGGCTTCGATGATCTGCATTTTATCCATTGTTTTTTCCTTTCTGAATGGTTCTATGATTTTGATCTGAATTCTATTGATTGATTATGCTTCCTGCTTATCGTCTGCGATAGCCTGGAATGTTCTCACCAGCTTGGATACCGGGCTCTGGATGGATCCCATGAACTTGGCGATGAGTACGTCTCTTGACGGAATGTTTGCGATCTCCTTGATGGCATCCTGATCATAGAAGTTTCCCTCTACGACGCCGGCCTTGAAGGACATCTTCTTATAGCGGTCGAAAACGCCCTTGAGGATCCTTGCGGGAGCCGTTGCGTCGTCCTTGGAGATGGCGATGGCTGTGGGTCCTTCAAGAATGTCCTTGAGAGACTCGAACTCTGTTCCTTCGATGGCTCTCTTTAAGAGGGTGTTCTTGTAGACCGTGTAGTCAACGTTGGCTTCTCTGAGCTCTTTTCTCATGGCGTCCGCCTCGGCAACTGTCGTTCCCATGTAGTCGATGACCACTGCAGACTGAGCTCCGTTCAGCTTTTCCTTGATCTCGTCGATGATGATCTGTTTAGCCTGTTTAGCTTCTACTGACATTAATTTTTTCTCCTTTCTTCCGTCCGGCGCAAAACATGTCCGGGCGGATGGTTAAGGTACTCCATAAAAAGGCCTCGCTAAGCGAGGCCAATATTTTTATATTGTACCTCGGCAGGAAATTAAGCTTTCGCACCTGCTGTCTTAGGTTGTGTTTTCTTTTTTAGAACTGTATCAGCGCCGGGTTGACCTTCACTCCGGGGCCCATGGTGCTTGCCACGGTAACGCTTCTGAGATACTGTCCCTTGGCTGCAGCGGGCTTAGCCTTTACGACTGCTTCCATGAGTGTGTTCATGTTTTCCAGAAGCTTCTCGGGTCCGAAGGATACCTTGCCGATGGATGTGTGGATGATGTTCTGCTTGTCGAGTCTGTACTCGACCTTACCGGCTTTGATCTCGTGGAGCGCTTTCTCAACGTCCATTGTGACTGTGCCTGACTTGGGGTTCGGCATAAGACCCTTAGGTCCTAACAGTTTACCTAATCTTCCTACAACTCCCATCATGTCCGGTGTTGCTACCACTGCGTCGAAATCGAACCAGCCCTCTGACTGGATCTTCTGGGCCATTTCCTCAGCTCCGACGTAATCCGCTCCGGCTGCTTCGGCTTCCTGAGCCTTGGCGCCTTTTGCGAATACCAGGACTCTCTTGGTCTTACCTGTTCCGTTAGGAAGAACAACAGCTCCTCTTACCTGCTGATCGGCATGTCTGCCGTCAACGCCCAGCTTGATGTGGACCTCTACGGTCTCATCGAATTTTGCTCCCGCGATATCGCAGACGTTCTTGAGGGCCTCGGCCATATCATATGTCTGCGCCTTGTCGTACTTTTCGAGAGCAGCTTTGTAATTCTTGCCTCTCTTTGGCATTTTGATTTCCTCCTTGTGGTTCTAACGACTTTCGTCTCCCAACTGTTACTCTGTTACTGTGATGCCCATCGATCTTGCGGTTCCCTTGATCATGCTCACAGCGCTCTCAAGATTTGCCGCATTAAGGTCAGGCATCTTTGTCTTTGCGATCTCCTCGACCTGCTGCATCGTGATGGAAGCAACCTTCTTCTTGTTGGGCTCGCCTGATGCTGTGTCGATACCTGCCGCCTTCTTGATGAGGACTGCCGCGGGGGGAGTCTTCGTGATGAAGCTGAACGATCTGTCAGCATACACCGTGATGACTACAGGAATGACCATGCCGGGTTGATCTTGTGTCTTGGCATTAAACTGTTTGCAGAAGTCCATGATGTTTACACCATGCTGACCTAATGCAGGACCTACCGGAGGTGCAGGAGTAGCTGCGCCGGCTGCGATCTGAAGTTTAATGTAGCCTTCAACCTTTTTCGCCATTTGATTCTCCTTTCTGTAGATTTTTTATTTGTAGACTTTCTCCACCTGAGCAAATTCAAGCTCCACGGGAGTGTCTCTGCCAAACATGGAGATTTTGACCACCAGTACCTGCTTCTCCTTGTCGATCTCTTCGACGGTGCCCATAAAGCTCTCGAAGGGACCGTTGACGACGCGTACTGTCTCACCGATCTTCACGTCCAACTCGATGTGGATCTTCTCGATGCCCATTCTGGCCACTTCCTCGTCGGTAAGGGGAATGGGTTCGGAACCGTGGCCCACGAATCCGGTCACGCCCTGGGTGTTCCTCACCAGATACCAGGACTCGTTGGTCACCACCATTTTGATGATCACGTAACCGGGGAACATCTTCTTGGTCTTGATCTTTCTCTGACTGTCTTTGATCTCGACGATATCCTCGGTGGGAACGACGACTTCCTGAACAAGATTCTGCATGTTGCGGTTCTCGACCATCTTTTCGATATTAACTTTTACTTTGTTTTCGTGACCCGAATATGTGTGAACCACATACCACCTGGCCTGGCCGTCTCCTCTTAAGCCTTCGCCTTCCAGAGGAGAAACGCTCTTGTTCTCAAAATCTGCCATTTTCGTTCCTTATATATCTAACGTAGTCTTCAGCCTAGTTCATGGTGATACCGAGGATAGCTCTCAATGCGGCCAGCACTCCGGTATCTATGAGCCAGAACATCAAAGCGAATGCGCAGCAGACCGCGATGACCACCGCCGTGTAGGAAACGACTTCCTTACGTGTGGGCCAGACGACCTTCTTCATCTCTGTCCTTACACCGCGGAAATATTCCCTGATGCCGGACTTCTTTTCTTCCTTCTTGTTAGCCATTTCGGTTCTCCCTATTTGGTCTCTCTGTGAAGAGTTTCCTTCTTGCAGAATCTGCAGTACTTCATGAGCTCGATACGATCGGGATCATTCTTCTTGTTCTTCATTGTGTTGTAGTTTCTCTGTTTGCACTCTGTGCAGGCTAAAGTCACTTTAACTCTCATGTGATCATCCTCCGTTTACACAAAAACTCAAAGCGGGCGTACGCTTTGCTGATTATAACCATAAAGTTGCCATATGATTATAATTCCTGATAATTTCAATGTCAACAATAATTTATTAATAATTTTTTGCGGTATGTCATAGCGCGGAACCCGTTTCACCGGCTTTTAAGTCCTGCTGACCTCACTCTCCGCCGCCTTCTCCGGTCTCCTCCGCTCTGGGTTCTCCCAAGGTACAGCGGGCGATCTCCTCGATGGCCGCGTTTACGTCATCGTCGTTCAGGTAGACCACGGAAGCATACTGTCCGTTTAGAGCCCAGCATCTGTCGTAACCCACGTCTCCCTCTATGGAGTACTTGTTTATGGTCCACCGTGGCATGGATGCCAGCTGAGCCCTGATGATGGCTGTGATCTTCTCCCTGGGCATGCTGGTCTTGAGATCCTCGCCTACCGCGTCGAGGATGCCCTTGTAGTTGGACAGTATAGCCTTCTCGGTAGTCAGCTTCCTTATGATGGCCTCCATGACTATCTGCTGGTTCTTGTTTCTCTGCATGTCGCCGTCCGTGAATGCGTTTCTTTCCCTCGCGAACTGCAGGGCGGCTACGCCGTCCAGGTGGTTCAGACCCTTCACGAAATGGCAGTAAGGCGGCTCCCCGAAGGTGAACTCGAACTCGGACTCAACGTCGATCCCCCCGATGGCATCCACCAGATGCTCCACCACGTTGTAGTTGACAGTCATGTTGTAGTCGATGTCTATGCCGAAGGTCTCCTCTATGGTGGAGGTAAGCTCATCTATGCCGTAGACTCCCGCGTGGGTCAGCTTGTCATAGCCCGGGGCGCCGCTGTTATAGGTCATTCCCGGAAGCATGACATAGCTGTCTCTTGGAATGGATGTCAGCAGCACTTCATGAGTCACCGGATTCACAGTTGCGATGATGTTCACGTCGGATCTGTATCCGTCGGCGTCCACGCCGCTGATGAATACATTGTACGAAGTCCTGTTCACGTCCGCGCTGCTTGCCCCCTCCTCATCAGTCTGGACCGGCACCTTCACCGTGTAAAGTATTCCCGTGTTTGTCTGGATGCCTCCGTCTCCCTTCATGGCCTCGTAGGTGGCCACCGGGATAAGTATGGAGTCGTGGTTCCAATCGAGCAGACCGTTCACCGTATCCTGAGCAGTGTCATCAAAACTGAATCCGATGTCGGCCATTTCTCCCAGGAGCACTCTGGCTTCCGCGTAGACCTGGTCATTGGAGCGGTAAGCGCCCACCTCGGTACCGTCCAGCATAGTTCTGACGAACTCAGCCTTTTCCTTGTCTTTGGTCGTCTCTGTATACTCCGGCATATCAGCAGCCCTGACCAGCACATAGAAGTCCTCTGTGGGAATGTCCTTCTTCGTGATATTATTCAGGAAACCATAGGTATTTGCCAGATAGTATGTGCCAAAGCAGAATGCCACGGAAAAAAGCAGTGTGATCACCGTGGCGGATATTTTGCGCTTCCTGCGCCCTCTGGCACTGAGCAGCGCAGGCACATTGAACAGAAAGACCAATGCCGCAACCACTACTGCCGCGATAAGATACTTCGCAGGAAGTATGTCCAGTTTGAACACAAAGAAGAAAAATACCGCCCCTGTCAGCAGGAAAACCAGCGCTGCAAACTTAAAGAAGCCATTGTTCTTCTTCCTGGCCTTGTATGCCGCCCTCTCATTCTCCATCTGGGCCTCGATCTCTCTACGCCTTTCTGCCCTCATCGGTTCCTCCTGTTTTCCCCTCAAATCCAATAAACCGCAATAAAAAAGGCCTATCCCGACCTTCAAACAAATCGATTATACTATAGTTAATGTCCCAAGGCAAGCATTTATTGAGGGTTTGAGGTGATGTTCTGCGGGGCTTTAATGCTCCTGTGGAGGGGATTTGTATTGCATCAGTTATTGTGATATAATGCATTCGGTATAATACGATCCAATCTTTTGAAAGGGAAGCAAGTATGACAATAGACGAAGCGATCAAAAACGCCAAACGCATACATTTCATAGGAATAGGCGGGGCCGGGATGTGCCCCCTGGCTGAGATACTCCACGATCAGGGCTACTATCTGACCGGGTCCGACAACAACGAGAGCGATACTCTGAAGCGCATCCGCGCTCTGGGCATTCCCGTGGTCCTGGGTCAGAAGGCTGAGAACGTGGACGGAGCTGACATGGTGGTATTCACCGCGGCGCTTCTTCCGGATAATCCGGAGCTGGTGGCGTCCCGGGAAAAAGGCATACCCACCTTTGAGCGCAGCAAGCTTTTCGGCTACGTTACCCGCCGCTATAAGGACTGCATCGGAGTCTGCGGCACCCACGGCAAGACCACGACCACATCCATGCTGACCCAGGTCCTTCTGGAAAACGGTTTCGACCCCTCGGCGGTCATCGGCGGCAAGCTTCCCTTGACAGGCACGAACGGCATCGTCGGAAACAGCGAGACCTTGGTGGTGGAGGCCTGCGAGTACAAGGACACCTTCCTGGATCTGAGCCCTGACACGGCTGTCATCCTTAACATAGACAGGGATCACATGGAATACTTTCATACCCTGGACAATCTTAAAAAATCTTTCCGCACATTCGCGGAGATGGCCACTTCCTGTGTGATCTACAACGGTTCCGATCCCAACACAGCGGATGCCATGAAGGGTCTGTCAGGCAGGGAGATCATTACCTTCGGGGATGATCCATCCTGTGACTACAGCCACGGCGCGGTGACCTGGGAGGACGGCGCCTTCCCCGCATTCGACGTTATATATAAAGGAGAGGTCCTGGGCCGCATCAGGCTGGGCGTGCCTGGTGAGCACAATGTTCTGAACGCCCTGGCAGTCATCGCTGCCGCCTGCCACACGGGCGCGACCTTTGAACAGTGCCGGGAAGCCATAACCCACTTCCGCGGCGCAGGCAGGCGCTTTGAATTCCTTGGCGAGTACAACGGAGCCGTCATCGCCGATGATTACGCCCATCACCCCAAGGAGCTGGAGGTCACCCTGAACGCCGCCAAGCGCATGGGTTACGAGAGAGTATGGGCCGTATTCCAGCCTTTCACCTTCAGCCGCACAAAGATGCTGCTTCACGAATTCGCCGCCGCCCTGTCCCTGGCCGACAAAGTCGTCATGACCGAGATCATGGGTTCCCGCGAGATCAATACCTATCACGTGTCCACTCAGGATCTGGCCGATGAGATCCCCGGAAGCGTCTGGTTCGACACCTTCCCCAAGGTAGCCGACTACCTGAAGCAAAATATCCAAAAGGGCGACCTGGTGATCACCCTGGGCTGCGGCGACGTGTACAAGATCGCCCACCTGATCTTGAGGGGCGAAGAATAAGACCTGCTTCATGTCAACGCGGACTGCCGGTTATATCCGGCAGTTTTCTATCACATTGGGGCTGATCCTTCCCCCCGCCACACAAAAGACC
Organism: uncultured Peptostreptococcaceae bacterium; assembly: GCA_905235115.1. Classification (GTDB taxonomy): domain Bacteria; phylum Bacillota; class Clostridia; order Peptostreptococcales; family Anaerovoracaceae; genus RUG754. The sequence continues at coordinate 3,212 of CAJOKT010000023.1, read as the reverse complement.
ACATCTGCAGCAGTTCCCTCTGCCTCCCGGATGTCCCCCAGGATAATAGCCGAGACGTTGGATTGATCGATGGATGAGAAAATGAGAGCTTTGAAGCTCTCATTTAAATTACTGTCAGGTTGCGAAGCAACTAAGTTTTGTCCTAAAGCTCCGCGGTCGCTTAGCACCTGAGCTCTGACTGAGCGGGAGCGGCCTCCGGTGGGGCAGAGGGAACTGCCCCTTCATGGGGATTACTTCAGGGATCTGCCGAATTCGTAGGCTTCCTGCTGTTCATCCTTCTTGCCGGCAGCTTCGCCGGGGTCGGTGATGCCGCCGCAGAAGAGAGTTCCTTTGAGCTCTGCTTTCGGGAAGCAGTCCACCCAGCCCTGAAGACCGCTGACGGCCTTTTCCGGGGTGGACATCTCGTCCTCAGTGGCGGTGGAGAGCATATAGATGCTGCGGAACCTGTAATCCGACGGGTACAGCGGGTTGAGCCTGTCCAGCAGGGTCTTCATCTGGCCGCTCATCTCATAATAGTAGATGGGCGTGGCGAATACCAGCGTGTCTGCATCCTTTGCTTTTTCTGCGATCAGGTTTGCATCGTCATTGAGCACACATTTCTGAGTCTTCTGACATGAGAGACAGCCGATGCAGAATTTGATCTCCTTGCCCTTAAGACTGATATGCTTGACCTCGTGGCCCGCGTCTTTTGCGCCTGCGATCAGACGCTCCGTCAGTATGTCGGAATTGCTCTTTGCCCTGAGGCTGGTGGAAATAACAAGTACTTTGCTCATTTGGGTCTCCTTTACTTAAGGTACTGTCCGAAGAATGCTTCCAGTTTATCGAATGGAATGGCGTCCTTGCCGCCGCCGTCATAGAGATCGGTATGCACAGCGTCCGGAATGATCATCAGTTCCTTGTTGCCTGCGTACTTGCTGTCCTTGATCATGTTGGCGTAGGCGTCCCTTGAGAAATAGCAGGAATGAGCATTCTCGCCGTGGATCAGAAGGATCGCACTGCGGATCTCGCTGCTGTACTTCAGGATGGGCTGATTCACGAAGCTCTCGCATCCGATCACGTTCCATCCGCCGTTTGAGTTCAGCGATCTCCTGTGATATCCGCGGTCCGTCTTGTAGTAGTCATAGTAGTCCTTCACGAAGAACGGCGCATCCTCAGGCAGCGGATCCACCACGCCGCCGGCCAGCTTGTGTTCGCCGTTCTTCAGGTCTTCAAGTCTCTGGGCGCACTGAGTAGCCTTTGCGCTGTAGCGTGCCTCCTCATTGTCGTCCGCATCAAAATAACCGTTGGCATTGACGCGGGTCATGTCATACATGGTGGATGCCACGGTGGCCTTCACTCTGGTATCCAGAGCCGCGGCGTTGATGGCCATGCCGCCCCAGCCGCAGATGCCGATGATCCCGATGCGTTCCGGGTCCGCCTTTTCATTGAGAGAAAGGAAGTCCACCGCCGCCATGAAATCCTCTGTGTTGATGTCGGGAGAAGCCATGTACCTCACGTTGCCGCCGCTCTCGCCGGTAAAGGATGGATCGAAGGCGATGGTGAGAAAACCTCTTTCCGCCATGTTCTGGGCGTAAAGGCCGGAGCACTGCTCCTTCACAGCTCCGAAGGGTCCGCTCACTGCGATGGCGGGAAGCTTTCCTTCCGCATTCTTCGGGACGTACATGTCTGCGGCCAGAGTAATGCCATAACGGTTCACAAAAGTGACCTTGCTGTGGTCCACCTTTTCACTTCTGGGGAAGGTCTTGTCCCATTCCATTGTGAGTGTCAATTCTTCTTTTCTGATCATTTTTATCTCCTCCCGGTTCATTGATGTATCGTTTTTACCGTCTGCCGGATCAGATGATCCAGGCAGTCCACTTTGCGCTGGCTCTCGTGGAGTTCCTCCATCCGTCTGCACCGGCATCGGCGGAAGTATCGTATCAGCGATTCCGTATCGCCGGCCTCATAGATCTGTGCTGCTCTCCTGATCTCCTCGCTGCCGCAGCCTGCGTCAGGTTTGTCAGGATCTTTTCCAGTTCTTCGTTCATTTGCAGTTTCTCCATTGCTCTTCGTGTGTCTGCAGTATCATTATATGGGCTTTACGTTTTTTGCGCTAATGGTTATAATGAATATCATGATATTCAATAACGGCATATCGCAAAACATCCAACCCCCGGGAGGAAGCACCATGGAGATCCGTACACTCAGATATTTCCTGGCAGTGGCCAGAGAGGAAAACATGTCCCGCGCGGCAGAGCTCCTGCACGTGACGCAGCCCACCCTTTCCAAAGCCCTCAAGGCTCTGGAGGATGAACTGGGCAAGAAACTTTTCACCCGTCACAGCTTCAGCATCGCCCTGACAGAGGAGGGCGTGCTCCTGCGAGACCGGGCGGAGGACCTGGTATTCATGGCCGACAAGATCGAGCAGGAATTCCTGTCCCTGGATGACATCACCGGCGGCGATCTGTATTTCGGCCTGGCAGAGTCCTGGCAGATCCGTCACCTCGCCGCAGAGATCCGCGAATTCAAAAAAATATATCCGGATCTCAGGTATCACATCACCAGCGGCGACACTGAACAGGTAACTGAGAAACTGGACAAGGGGCTCCTGGATTTCGCGGCCATCTTTGAGATCCCGGACGCAAAAAAATACAACTGCATTCCTTTCCCTGAGGCTGACTGTTTCGGTGCAGTCGTCCCCGCAGGGTCTGCTCTTGCCATGAAGGAGCACATTACCGCAGATGATCTTGCCGGACTTCCGCTGTTCACTTCTGAGCAAAGCTGGGAAAACGACATCCGCCCCTGGGCAAAGGATAGTTTCCCGCGTCTCCATCTGGAGGGCTCCTTCCGTCTGGCCTACAACGGTTCTATGTTCGCCAGGGAGGGACTGGGCATACTGCTCACCCTTGATAATCTGATCGATACATCCGCGGAGAGCGGCCTGGTTTTCCGGCCCCTCTGCCCCCGCCTGGAAATGAAGATGTATCTCATCTGGAATAAGTACCAGAGCCTTACCCCCATCGCAGAAAGATTCCTGAAGCAGCTTCAGACCTCATTTGCCAGGTAAGGCAGTTCCCTCTGGGCATGAAAAAAGAGCAGCCGTCGGCTGCTCTCTTCTTTGATCTTTTGATTACTCGATGATCTCCGTTACAACGCCGGATCCTACTGTCCTTCCGCCTTCACGAATAGCGAATCTCAGTCCCTCTTCGATGGCGATAGGTGTGATCAGCTGT
>CAJOKT010000022.1 GCA_905235115.1 uncultured Peptostreptococcaceae bacterium | reverse complement strand
GAACTCGCCGAGACCGTATCTCTCGTGAAGAGTCTTCGTGATAGCTGCTGTAAGTGTAGTCTTGCCATGGTCTACGTGACCGATGGTTCCGATGTTGATGTGCGGTTTTGTTCTTTCGAACTTTTGCTTAGCCATTTTGGGTTCCTCCTGTTTATAACGTTATTTTTTGGAAGACGGGTCCGGGCGTCCCCGGCCCGTGCACGCTCTCGCACGCAAGAAATATTTTACCATATCCGGGCCGAAAAATAAAGGATTTTTATAAAGAAAAAAGGCCGGTATAAACCGGCCCTCATGGAGCTGTTGAGCAGGCTCGAACTGCCGAACCTCTTCCTTACCAAGGAAGTGCTCTACCTACTGAGCTACAACAGCATATCGCGCACCTCTTTCCCGATGCACATTAGATTATACTTAAGAGACTGCTCAAAGTCAAGCCGAAAATATTCTGGCTGCGAAAGTCCGCTCCGCCCCCGCCCGGCGGGCGGGGGCGGAGCGCCATTATTCATCTACATTGCGAGAAGCTTAAGTATTGCTTTATAGTAGATCTCCTGCTGGAGCCCCAGCTCTTTTACCGCCAGGCACTCGTTGGCGTCATGGATGTGATTGTCTCCGCCGGGGAACTCGCATCCGAAGGCGATGATGCCCGGTATGGACTTGGCGTAGGTGCCGCCTCCGATGACCTCAGGCTGTGCCTCCATGTCGCCGGTCACCTCACGGTAGGCCTCAAGCAGACCTGTTACAAGAGGAGAATCCGGGGGATAGAACAACGGGGCCACCACGTTTTTGATCTCGATGGATCCTCTCGGATCATCCAGATAGGGCTCGACCTTAGCCTTTATCTCATCAGGCGTCAGGGTCACGGGATATCTGCAGTCGATGGTGGAGATGATCACCCCGTCCTCCATCTTCGTGATGCCGTTGTTCAGAGTAAGCGCGCCGTAATCGTCCTCACACTTCAGACCGCAGCCTGCGCCATCGCAGGTGTTGCCGATGCGCTCCACATAGAAATCCACGAAGTCGTCTTCCATGCCGGCCTTTTTCAGAGCTTCCATAGTGCATCCGCAGGCATTGACGCCCTGGGTAGGCAGACTTGCGTGGGCGGACACGCCCCGGGCGAATATGGTGATCACGCCATCCTCCTCAGTCAGTGAAAAGTCCGGAAGCGCGGTCTCCTTAAGGGCTCCGGTCAGAGACTCCATATCCACGTCTGAAGTCCTGACCTTCGTGGTGCACTGACTGCACACCGCATTGGTCACGAAACCGCCCCGGATATCCACGATCCTCGTGGCTTTGCTTCTCGCAGTCATGGCCATCATACCCTTTTCTCCGTAGATGCCGGGAAAATCACCGTCGGGGGTGAACCCCAGGGTGATGGGCTCTTCATGCTGGTTGTAGTAGGCCATGCAGCGGGAGCCGGACTCCTCGTTGCAGCCCATGAGCACTCTGATCCTCTTGTTCAGGGGAATGCCGCTTTCAAGGACCCGCCTCATTGCATAAAGGGAAGCCACGACCCCGCCTTTATCGTCTGAGACGCCTCTTCCGTAGACCTTGTCGTCCTTGCGGATCATGGTGAATGGATCCGTGTCCCAGCCTGTTCCTGCGGGAACGATGTCCAGGTGGCCGACGAGGCCGATGATGTCCTTTCCTTCGCCTATTTCCGCGTATCCACAGTAGTTGTCCACATTTTTTGTCCTGAAGCCCATCTCCCCGGCAAGCTCAAGAGCCTCCCTGAGAACTGCCGCAGGGCCTTCGCCGAAGGGCTTTCCCTCCGATGGTTCTCCTTCAACTGAGTTATATTTCACCAGCCTTGCCAGGCTTTCCAGCATCTCTTCTGTCAAGGCTTCATTTTCAACATATGCCATTTCTGCTCCTTAAACCGTCAGATCGTCCATGGGGATCAGCTTCTGAAAAAGTCCAGAATGTCCCCGATGACCGTGTCTCTTTCGTCCTCGTTGAGGATCTCGTGCTTCATGTGATCATATTCCTTGCGTGACACGGTGAAGCCCGCCTTCTCCAGGTTTGACACGGATGCATTAAGACCCTTCTCGCCGCCGGTGACGGGATCGTCTGCACCGCTCAGAAGAAGTATTTTGCAGTTCTTGTTCACGTCCTTGTAACGTTCAGGATGGGCGATGTTCGCGGTCATCTCGAAAAGGCTGATGTAGCCGCCCAGCATGAAGGGAAATCCGCTGTCCGGGTCAGCTTCGTAGGCCTTGATGTTTTCCTGATTGTAGGAGAGCCACTGGAACTCCTCGCCGGGCTTGGGCTTGCCGCCGGTGCCCATCTGGGTAAGCTTGACCATTATGGGAGAAAATCCCGTGAGCCCCCGCTTCCTGGCCTGGCGTTTTGCGATCCGGACCACCAGCTTGGATGCTCCGTTGGGACAAACGGTACCGCTCAAGACCACTCTGTCGGTAAGTCCGGAGTATTTCTCAAGCCATGCCCGGGCGTTCAGCGTTCCCATGGAGTGGCCGAAGATGTACAGTGGAAGTCCCGGATATCTTTCAAGCAGGTAATCAGAGATCTGCTTGTAGTCCTTCACCAGGTTCCCGGTGCCGCCATTTCCGAAATATCCCTTGACGCCTGTTTCGTCCAGGGATTCGCCGTGGCCTCTCATGTCGCTTATGGCAGCCACATATCCGGCCTCCATCAGCTTGTTCATGAAATAGTCATACCTTTCCTTGTGCTCTGCCATGCCGTGGAAGACCTGTACGATGCCTACAGGATCCGCCGGTTCATAGATGTTGACCGCCAGTTTAGCGCCTTCCGCGCCGTCCAAAAAAACTTTTTCCATAGGTTTTTCTCCTTATTCTTCCGAATTTATCCGGATCAGTCGGTTATTGTATATTTACTGACTTTCAAAAGTCTCTCAGCCTTAACTCAGCCTCGCCACGCGCCCTGCATCAAGTCCCAGCGCGTCAAGCGCCAGGCGCCAAGCGTCAGGTGCCGGGCATCAATCCACCTGCAGCTGGCGCCACGCGCCCCTACATGTCAAGTATCCTTACTACCTTGTGCCGCACCCTCTGGATGGCGTTGTCCACGGTCTTGGGGGACTTTCCCAGTTCCCGGGCGATCTCCACGTAGCTCTTGCCCTCCAGCTTCCCCTGTATGACTGCTCTCTCCAGATCACTGAAATTGTCGCGGATGCTCATTCTGATCTTCTCCATCAGTTCCTGATATATGACCTTCTGCTCAGGTTCATCGGATATGGAGGCCTTGATGATGTCTCCAAGGGTCAGTGTATCGTCGGTGCTGTCCACGGTGTCGTTCAGGGACACCGCATCGTTTAACGGGTGGTTCTTCTCCCGGTCCGCGTTCCGGATGGCTTTTATGATCTGGTTATTGATGCATGCGGAAGCATAGGTCTTGAAGCTGGCTTCCCTTTCGGGGTCAAAACTTCTCACCGCCTTCATGAGGCCGATCATGCCCTCCTGGACCACGTCCTCCTGGTCGCCGCCCGCGATGAAATAAGCCTTGGCCTTGAGCTTGGCCAGGCTCTTGTACTTCTCGATGAGGATCTCCTCCGCCGTTTCGCTGCCTTCCTTTGCCATGGCAGCAAGCTGTTCATCTGTAAGGATCAAAAGATTTTCTATTGCCACTTGTGCTCCTCAGCATTATATATGAAAAACTCAGCCCAGGTCCCTCTGCCTTCTCACCTCGTACATCACGCAGCAGGCCGCGTTGGATGCATTGAGGGAGTTCACGTGCCCCCTCATGGGTATGGAAACTATGAAATCACATTTTTCCCTGACCAGTCTGGACACTCCGAAGCCCTCGGACCCTACCACCAGAGCGATCTTGCCCTTAAGATCCTGCCCGGTGTAAAGACCTCCGTCCATGTCGCAGGCACAGACCCAGATGCCCTTTTCCTTCAGAGAATCGATGGTCTGGGCGATGTTGGAGACCCTGGCCACCGGAACGTACTCGATGGCTCCGGCGGACGCCTTGGCCACGGTGTCTGTCAGCCCCGCGGAGTGTCTCTTGGGGATGATCACCCCGTGGGCCCCGGCGCAGTCCGCGGTCCTTATGATGGCTCCCAGATTGTGGGGATCCTCGATGCCGTCCAGAATGATGAGGAAGGGGTCTTCCCCCTTTTTTTCGGCAAGGGCCAGAATATCCTCCACCGATGAATAGGAGTATGCGCTGACGTATGCTGCGACACCCTGATGGGGCTGTCCGCCGGCCAGCCTGTCCAGGGCGGAGCGCTCCGCCTTCATTACGGGTATGCCCCTGTCCTTTGCTCTTGCGATGATCACCTTCATGGAGCCCTCTTCAGAGGATACCAGTATCCGATCTATCTCCCGTCCCGACTTCAGCGCTTCGGTCACGGGATTCCTCCCTATTATCAGATCTCTTATGGGTTCTTTTGCGACCTTAGCCATCTATCAGGTCCTCCGGGTTTATCATCTTTCTTCTGTATTCGAAAAACTGAAAATCCGTATCGTTCTCGGTCATGACTTCTGATCTCCAGACCACCTTGAAGTTGGGATTCTCGTCTATGTTCCTGATGTATGTGTCAGCCTCGAACTCCTTGTACACCTTGGTCACAAGGAGCCTGTCGCACATGTCCATCATCTCGTTGTACACGGAGGCCCCGCCGATTATCATAACGTTGCCGGTATCGTAATCGTTGAGCTTCTCCATGAGTTCTTCCATGTCATGGACCACGATGGTCCCTTCTTTTTCGAAGTCCTGCTTTCTGGTAAGGACGATGTTTATCCTGTCCTTAAGGGGCTCTCCCTTGGGCATGCTCTCCAGGGTGGATCTTCCCATGACAACCACCTTGCCCAGAGTGTTCTTTCTGAAATACTTCATATCCTCCTTCAGGTGGCAGAGGAGGCGGCCGTCCTTGCCTATGGCCCAGTTCTTGTCAGTGCAGACTATGAGATTCATATTCCCTCCTCCGGATCAAACCGCAATGGGTATGTTCAGTATCTGTTCTCCGTGCCGGTAGTTCTCCACCCTCACATCCTCTGTTGTGAAGTCGTAAAAATCCTTTATCTCAGGGTTAAGGGTCACCTTTGGTGCCGGGTACTGAGGTCTTGAGATCAGCTCCTCTATGACCGGCACGTGGCGGTTATAGATGTGGGCGTCGGAGATCACATGGATCAGCTCTCCCGCCTGGAATCCTGTGACCTGGGCCAGCATCATAAGAAGCAGCGCGTATTGCACCACGTTCCAGTTGTTGGCAGCCAGAATATCCTGAGACCTCTGGTTCAGAATGGCGTTCAGCCTGTTTCCCGTCACGTTGAAGGTCATGGAGTATGCGCAGGGTTCCAGGTTCATCTCGCTCAGGTCTTCGAAATTGTAAAGATTGGTCATGATGCGCCTGGACTGGGGCTGATTCTTCAGCTGCCATATCACGTTGTCCACCTGGTCCATGGTGCCCTGGGCGAACTTGTATTTTTTGCCCATCTGGTAACCGTAAGCCTTGCCGATGGAACCGTCCGCATCTGCCCATTCGTCCCAGATGTGGGGCTTCAGGTCATGGATGTTGTTGGATTTTCTCTGCCAGATCCATAGTACCTCATCCATGGCGGACTTGATGGCGGTCCTCCTCAGGGTCAGTGCCGGGAATTCCTGAGTCAGGTCATAGCGGTTCACCACCCCGAAGGTCTTGATGGTGTAGGCCGGGGAACCGTCTTCCCACCGGGCTCTGACCTGGGCCCCCTCAGTGCTGAAGCCTTCGTTTAAGATCTTTTTGCACATGTCCACGAACAGTACGTCTGCTTTGCTCATTTGGTCTCTTCCCCCAGCTCTGTTTCATCGAACAGATCGGCCATGTTGGTGCCTATGCCGATCAGCTCATCTATGGTCTTTCCTATGACTTGGGCGATGCCGTCCATGAGATGCTGCATGTCGCCCTTGCTTTTTCTGATCCGCTCAAGGCCTTCCGGCCCCTCGCCTCTCTTTCTGGCCTTGTCTTCTATATACCTGAAGCGTTCATTGATGCCCACGTAGGTATCTTCCTTGATCAGCCGGTCTCCCAGCCAGATCATATCCTGTTCATTCACCCTGGAAATGGGACTGTAGCCCACTCCGGTCATGTGATTTCTCACGATCACCGATTCCTCGGGATACCCCAGTTCCAGAAGCCTGTCCGCCGCCACGTCCCAGTGCCTGTCCCGGACTCTGGCCATGTCATGGGTGAGACCGGCGCCGAAGATCATGCCGGTGTCCAGGCTGTGACCCTGCCTGTTCAGTTCACGGGCGATGATCAGGGCGATCATGGTCACACCCTTGCAGTGCCTTATGACATGCTCAGGCGTTTCAAACTCCCTATACAATTCCAAAGCTTCATCAAGGGTGATCCTCTTCATCTTGCCTTACCTTACCGTGCTTCTTCCGCACCTTCGATGATGGCGAAGGCGGCGTCCACTATCTCCTTCAGACGTTCGGTCCTCCGCTCCTGCCAGAGGAATCCTATGAGAGCCTCAAAGGCAGTAGCCAGTTTCTCAGTTACCGGGTCGGAGCCCTTCCTGGAGGATTTGATCCTCTTGGAAGCGATCTGCCTGTGGTTTCTGGCCCGCTTCACCACGGTGAGCTCCTCTTCTGTCAGGATCCCGTCCATCAGCTGTTTCAGAACGCGTGCCTGAGCATCGGACCTGACGTACTTCACCGCTTCCGGGTGCAGCCTGTCCACATGCCTGCCCTCGTTCAGCTCCATGACTCTCTCCCTGACGAAGACCTCGTACACGCTGTCTCCCAGGTAGGCCAGGGCCATGCTGTCAGCCATCTGATCCTCCTTTCAGTTCCTTCAGTTCTCCCCTGGAGAAGAAGATCAGTCCCACCCAGATGATGGCAAAGGCGACTATCTGCACCGGATAGAACTCCTCATTGAAGTAAAATATCCCAATCACCAGGGAGATGGTAGGTGAGATGTACTCGGTGAGTCCCAGCACGAACATGCTGACCTTGTTGGCCGCGTCCGCAAAAAGCGCAAGCGGCAGAGCTGTCACGAAGCCGCACAGGAGAAGCAGGATATACCTGCCTGTCCCGAACCCCAGAGCTCCCTGCCCGGTGGCCTCCAGACAGATGGCTACTCCCAGGGCGATGGGCGCGATGAACACCGTCTCGTAGGTGAGAGACAGAAGCGGCGGCATCTTGATGCCTTTTTTTATGGCTGCGTAGCAGGAGAAGGAGATGGCTATGGCCAGAGCAATTCCGGGGAACTCCCCGAAATATATTATGACCGCCACGACTCCCGCGGCGCCGAAAGCCAGCGCCACAACCTTGTATTTGTTGAGCTTCTCTCCGAAAAGCAACATGCCGAAGAGACAGACCACCAGTGGTTCGATGTAGTATCCTATGCTGGTCTGTATGATGTGTCCGGAATTGATGGCCCAGATGTACACCGACCAGTTGAAGGTTATGATGATCCCCGCGCCGATCATGCGCAGGGTCAGTTTCCGGTCCTTGAGAGGCGCCAGCACCGCATCTCTGCCGTACGCGATCAGGGCGCCGGCGGCGCTCACCAGCGCCACCAGGATGATCCTGTAAAATATTATGGTGCTGCTCTCTATGGGTTTGAGCCAGGCCCAGTAAATGGGGCAGATGCCCCACCAGACGCTGCACAGGACCGCGGAGATGAGCCCCTGCTTATATGTTTTGCGTTCTTCAGGGATCATAATTTCTCGATGACGGGACCTTCAGCCGTATCCTTGACCACGTAGCCCAGATCCTTGATCTGGTCTCTCAGGGCGTCCGCCTTCGCGAAGTCCTTAGCCTTCTTGGCGGCAGCTCTCTCCTCCACCAGCCGTACCACCTCGGCGGGGATGCCTGCATATCTGTTGGCTTCCTTCTCAGCCTGGGCCGCGAGATACTTGTCCGCTCTGTCCATGAGGCCCAGACTCAGCACTCTCTCGAAGTCTTCGATGAGATAGAGCTTGGTGCGGTCGTTGGTGTTGGCTTTCAATACATCGTATAAAAGGGATACCGCGTTTGCGGTGTTGAGATCCATGGCAAGGCTTCTCACGAACTTGTCGGTAAGGCTGTTCACCACATCCTGATCAAGCGGAGACTCGTCCTTTCTGTCAAGCTGAGCCACCCTCTGGACCAGCCTGTCGTACTCTCTTACGGCGTTGTCCAGCGCCTCGAAGGAGAACACCAGAGTCTTCCTGTAATGAGACTCCAGGCAGAAAAGTCTGTAGCAAAGCGGATCGTAACCCTTCTGCTCCAGGAGGGACACTGTCAGGAACTCGCCTTTGGACTTGGACATCTTGCCGGACTCGTCATTCAGGTGAGCCACGTGGAACCACTGGGTGCACCAGGTGTGCCCCAGGTATGCCTCGCTCTGGGCGATCTCATTGGTATGGTGGGGGAACATGTTGTCCACGCCGCCGCAATGGATGTCGCAGTACTCGCCGAGATGCTTTATGGAAATGCAGGAGCACTCGATATGCCATCCGGGATAACCCATCTCATCAAAGAAGGGGGAGGGCCACTTGAGAGCCTGATCCTCAAACTTTGACTGAGTGAACCAGAGCACGAAGTCTGCCTTGTTCTTCTTGTTCAGGTCCTCTTCGACGCCCTCTCTCACTCCCACGGCCAGGTCCTCCTCATCGTGCTCGCCGAATACGTAGTATCTGTCCAGTTTGGAAGTGTCGAAGTAGATGTTGCCGCCGGCCTTGTAGGCGTAGCCCTTTTCCAGGAGCACCTGGATCATCTGGATGTACTCCGGGATCAGATTGGTGGCAGGCTCGATCACGTCAGGCTTCTTGATGTTGAGCTTGGCGCAGTCGGACGCAAAAGCATCGGTGTAGAACCTGGCGATCTCCATGACAGTCTTGTGCTCGCGCTTGGCGCCCTTGACCATCTTGTCCTCGCCCTCGTCCGCATCGGACGTCAGGTGTCCCACGTCGGTGATGTTGGAGACTCTCTTCACGTCATATCCCGCGTACCTAAGGAACTTCTCCAGAGCGTCCTCCATGATGTAGGACCTGAGGTTTCCTATGTGGGCGAAGTGATAGACCGTGGGGCCGCAAGTGTAGAGACCCAGCTTGCCCGGTTCGTGAGTGGTAAGTATGTCTTTTTTTCTCGTATAGCTGTTGTACAGCCTAATTTCAGGTATCTGCTTCATTGTCTATATGTCCTCTTCAAAGACCCTTACAGTCTTCATGACCTGGGGGTCGTATGGTTTATCGCTGTAGTCACGCTGCACCGAAACGATGGCGTCGGCAGTCTCCATGCCTTCCGTCACCCTCCCGAAGGCGGCATACTCGCCGTCAAGATGCGGCGCGTCTTCCACCATGATGAAAAACTGTGAACCGGCGGAGTTTGGGTCCATGGTTCTGGCCATGGAGATCACTCCTCTCAGATGCCTTATGTCGTTTCTCACACCGTTGGACCTGAACTCTCCTTTGATCGTCCAGCCGGGGCCGCCGATGCCGATGCCCTTGGGATCTCCGCCCTGGATCATGAATCCGGGGATGACCCTGTGGAAGATCAGTCCGTCATAAAAGCCTGAATTAGCCAGCTTCTCGAAGTTTTCAACCGTGATCGGAGCGATCTCAGGGTAAAGTTCTCCCTTCATCACTCCGCCGTCTTCCATTTCGATCGTGAATATCTTCATTACTTCCTCCTAAACGCTCATTGATCATATTTTATGAAAGGACGAGTGCGCCTATGACACCCATCACTGTTATAAGCTTTATTGCACCGACATTTTCAGTAAGGGACAGTGCAAAAGATATGAGAGCCATTCCCAGCACCGGAACGTCCACTCCGAAGAATACCCCTACGGCGTCCCCGTTTCCGGACGCAAACAGCGCGCCCTCCGCTATGAACCACACCCCGGACAAGAGCATGCCCAGGGTCACCGGTCTGATCCCTACGAAGGCTCCGTCCACCAGCCGGTTGTCCCGGTTCTCCGTGATGATCCTGGTGAAGACCACCACCAGGACAAAAGACGGAAGTATCACTCCCAGAGTGGAGCAGGCCGCTCCCAATATCCCCGCCGCTTCGAAGCCCACGTAGGTGGCCGCATTGACGGCTATAGGTCCCGGCGTAGCCTGGGATATTCCGAAAAAGTTTGCAAACTGCTCCTTTGTTATGTCGGTGAACCTGCTGACTCCCTGATAGATCAGGGGCAGTATGGCCAGTCCCCCTCCGAAGCCCACGAATCCTATCTTGAGGAATGTGAGGAAAAGTCTCAGATAGATCATACCTTTTCCCTCCTCATCTGTATGAGTCCGTAGGCCACGCCGATGACCAGTCCGCCCAGGATCACCCAGACTGCGTCCAGTCCCAGGAATGTGATGATCAGAAAGGACAGGGGGAAGATGACGGCTGTCAGCACCAGCTGGACGCGGTCTTCCCTGGCCTTGCATATTATCTGTTTCGCCAGCTTGAGACAGGTGGCAAGTATCAGTCCCAGGGTGGCGGCTCTGATGCCTCTAAGAGCTCCGAGAACGTATGGGTTTTCGTTGAAGTTTTCCAGGAAAAGGGCCACCAGGATGATGACCGTAAACGACGGCAGCACCATGCCCAGCACCGAGACCAAAGCGCCCCGTATGCCCTTCATCCTGTACCCCACGTAGACTGACATGTTGACGGCCACCACTCCGGGAAGAGTCTGGGCCACCGTAATGCAGTCCAGCACCTCGTCCTCGGTCAGCCATTTTTTGTCCTTCAGCCTGTTCTGAAGCACGGCGATCATGGCCGCCCCTCCTCCGAAGGTGAACAGCCCCAGGGTAAAAAATTCTATGAATAGTTTAAGGTACATGTTGTCCTTAAAGCTGTGTTTCGTTTCCAAAGAGTCAACCTCTCTTCTCTCTCTCCACTATGTTGACTGCTTCCTTGACCGCATCTTCCCAGGGAAGGTCGGTCTTGTCAGCCTCTCTCCTCAGCTTGTATTCCACGATTCCTTCGCCGGCACGCTTGCCTACGGTGATCCTTACGGGGATACCGATAAGATCGGCGTCCTTGAACTTGACGCCGGGACGCTCGTCTCTGTCGTCCCAGAGCACTTCGATGCCCCTTGCAAGAAGTTCGTTGTAGATCTTCTCCGAAAGGGCGTCCTGCGCCTCGTCGCCGGGTTTCATCTCGGTGATGATCACGTGGTAAGGGGCCACGGACATGGGCCAGATGATGCCGTTTTCATCATGGTTCCCGGGCATGTCGATGATGGCCTGGAAGGTGCGGGACACGCCGATCCCGTAGCATCCCATGTAGATGGGTCTGGTCTCCTGGTTCTCGTCCTTGAATACCGCTCCCATGGGGACGGAATATTTTGTTCCGAGGGTGAATATCTGTCCCACTTCCACGCCTCTCGCGTGCCTGACGGGTCTCCCGCAGCAGGGGCAGGGATCGCCTTCCTTAAGAGTCTTGAGATCCGTTACTATGTCGCCGGTGTAGTCGCGGCCGTAGTTCACGTTGAGGATGTGGTGATCCTCCTCGCAGGCACCCGCGCAGAGGTTCCGAAGTCCCACAAGCTCGGAGTCAACGACGATCTTGCAGTCGTGAAGTCCCACGGGGCCGGTGAATCCGCCTACGCAGCCGGTCTTTTCGTGCATGGCGTTCTCGTCGGCGAAGGCGATCTCGTACTCCCTGATCCCCAGAGCGTTCACAAGCTTGGTCATGTTCAGTTCTCTGTCGCCCCTGATGAAGGCTGCCACGTACTCCTTCTCGTTTCCTTCCTCATCATATGTGATGAACAGGAGAGCCTTGATGGTCCGGCACTTTTCCAGGCCGAGAAACTCTGCCACCTCTTCGATGGTCTTGGTGCCCGGAGTCAGAACCTTCTCCAAGGGGAGCATGCCGCAGGTGTCCGGCTCAGCATCTTTGAAGGCTGCCTTTTCCACGGTGGCCGCCATGTCGCAGTTCTCGCAGTACGCGATCTCGGATTCGCCGAATTCGCAGAGCGCCGTGAACTCGTGGGAAGAATCGCCGCCGATGGCGCCGTTGTCAGCCTCCACAGGCCTGAAGGTCAGGCCGCATCTGTTGAACACGTTGGTGTAGGCTTCGAACATCTTCTGATAGCTCACCATCATGCCTTCGTGATCCTTGTCAAAGGAATAGTTGTCTTTCATGATGAAGTTTCTCGATCTCATCATGCCGTATCTGGGACGGGCTTCGTCCCTGAATTTGTCTGTGATCTGATAGAGCATGAAGGGCAGCTGTCTGTGAGAGTCGACCCCGGATCTCACGATGTCCGTGAAGATCTCCTCGGCTGTGGGTCCCAGACAGAAGGGTCTGCCGTTCCTGTCCTTGATCCTCCACATTTCCGGGCCGTAGGCCGCCCATCTGCCTGACTCCTCCCAGAGCTCAGATGGCTGAAGGATCGATGTGCAGATCTCCTGGGCACCTTTGGCGTCCATCTCTTCTCTTACGATCTGCTCGATCTTTCTGACCACCCTCCAGCCCATGGGCATGTAGGTGTAGATGCCGGCTGCGGTCTTCCTGATCATGCCTGCTCTCAGGAGCAGGATGTGGCTGGGGATCTCCGCCTCCTGGGGTACTTCTCTGAATGTTTTGAATAAGCTGTCGGAAAGTTTCATCTCAAAAAATTCTCCTGTCTGGTATTTTGATCTAATTGTTTCAGCGTGTGATGGTGACCGCCGCCATGGAGACGACGCCCTCGCCCCGTCCTGTGAAGCCGAGGCCTTCGGTGGTGGTGCCCTTCACGTTTATCCTGGAGGTCTCCACCCCGAGGGTGCGGGCGATGTTTTCCTGCATTTTCTGCACATATGGTGCGATCCTGGGTCTCTGGCAGATCACGGTGACGTCTGCGTTTACCGTGTCCCAGCCCTCTTCGCCGAGGAGCTCCGCCACCCTCTCAAGGAGCTTCATGGAATCCGCTCCTTCGTAGGCAGGGTCCGTATCCGGGAAGTGCCGGCCGATGTCCCCCATGCCCGCGGCGCCCAGCAGGGCGTCCATCAGGGCGTGGAGCGCCACGTCCGCGTCGGAGTGGCCCAGAAGTCCTTTTTCATAGGGTATGTCCACCCCGCAGATGATGCATCTCCTGCCCTCCGCCAGGCGGTGGACGTCAAATCCCGTCCCGGTCCTTGTCTCATGAGGCATGTCGTCCCTGGTGGTTATCTTCAGGTTGGCGTAATCTCCCTCCACGATGGATACCGGATACCCGGCGTTCTGCGCTATGCCGCCCTCATCGGTGGAAGTGAAGCCCTGAGCTCCTGCCTTCTCGTAGGCGTCCCTGATCAATTCCGTCCTGAATCCCTGCGGAGTCTGAACCGCGAAAAGCTCGTCCCTCTTCAGGTTCCCTGCCTCGGTCCTGATGGTGTCCTTGGGCCTGACACAGGGTACTGCGGCCCCGGTCTCATAAGCCTTCTCTATCACCCTGCCGATGACCTCGGGGGTGACGAAGGGTCTCGCGGCGTCGTGGATCAGCACCAGAGCGCCGGTAGCGGCCTTCAGGCCTTCCCGCACGGAATCCGTGCGTTCGGCGCCTCCCGGGACCACTGTGGCATCTATATGCTTTTGCTTCAGAAGCTCCCGGGTCTCGCCGATGAAGTCCGGATTGGCGATCACCACGATCTCATCCACATAGGGCGACCTTATGAAGTTTTCAAGACTCTGCTCCAGCACGGTGCGGTCCCCAAGCTTCAGAAACTGCTTGGGCACGTCCGCCCCGAACCTGGAGCCCCTGCCTGCGGCCGCCACCAGGGCGGTCACCTTAAGACCTTCGTACATTTCAGTCCCTTATTTGATCTTGCCGAATATCATTCTGCCTGCAGACGTCTGAAGCACGGATGTCACAGTGATGTCCACGTCCTGGCCGATGAACTTCCTGCCATCCTCCACCACGATCATGGTGCCGTCGTCCAGGTAAGCCACAGCCTGTTCCCTGTCTTTGCCCTGCTTCACCAGTTTCACCTTCATCTTCTCGCCTGGGATGGAGATGGGCTTCACCGCGTTGGCCAGGTCGTTGATGTTGAGCACCGGCACGTTCTTGATGGCCGCCACCTTGTTCAGGTTGAAATCGTTGGTGACCAGCTTGCCCTTCATGATCTGGGCCAGCTTCAGAAGCTTCACGTCAACTTCCGGAATCTCCTTCAGGGCCTTTTCCTGATCCGTGTTGTAGATCTGTATCTCGAATTCCGTCTGGATCTTGTTCAAAATATCCAGGCCCCGTCTTCCTCTCACCCGTTTAAGGCTGTCGGATGAATCCGCTATGTGCCTGAGTTCCACCAGAACGAATTCCGGTATGATGATGGGACCTTCCAGGAACCCTGCCTTCATGATCTCAAGGACCCTGCCGTCTATGATAACGGAAGTGTCCAGGATCTTGGGGATGCGGTTGTCCTTCTTGTCCTTGACATTGTAGTTGTAGTCATTCTCGCTTAATTCCCGCTGCTTCTTCTGGTTGGCCATCAAAAGATTGTACAGCTCTGGAGCTTTCCTGGAGCCGACGACGGCCATGGTGAACCCAAGGCTGAAGTATACGATTATGGTCAGCGTAAGATAAAGGGTATTCTGCACCAGGATGTTCTGATAAATAGTGGTTATGAAATATGAAATTATCAGTCCCAGCAAAAGACCTATGACTCCGCCTATGATCTCCACCGGAGATACTTCCTTGATCTCGTTCTCGATGGTCGCGGCGGCTATGCGGCTCCTTGCAGTGAATACTGGCGCGATTTTAAATGATATGAGTGCGAAAACAATAATAAAGAACAATGCCAGTACTATCTGCTCGGACTGTGAAAGTACGTCCTCTCCTCCGACGTTGTTGTACTTCTTGATGAAGTACATCATTATGTCGTAGATCTCGTATCCGATAAGCCCGCCGATAATGGTGATCAGCCCTCTGAATAATCGTCTGAACATGATTTTTCCTCCTTTCTTCAGGATTGGTTCCCGGACGTTCCTGCCTGATTTGGACCGACACTGACGCCAGTATACCTAATAAAATAGTATACTCGATAAAGTCAAGTATGGCAAGGGAAAAGGAGAGCACAAAAGAAGACTGCCGGCTAAGATCTGCCGGCAGCCGTAATGGTTTTTCAGACTTTTCTTCACCCGGTCCGTTCCGTTACGGATTGGTTATTACCGGGAAAGGCTTGAAAATGAAATTATCGATGATGATCATGTCATCTCCTCTATGCTTCTCCTGCGGATTTTCGATGTGCTCACCGGGATCGACAGGAGTGGGCTGATCGTCCGGATCTATCCCGGGGATCACCAGCTTGGTTTCTTCATTGGGAAGTCCGTCGGGGGCATCCTCGGCTGTGATCGCAGCCCTGTATTTCGGCAGGAATGCCGTCATTCCGGGTCTGCCTGTGTTCACCGGCTGCGGCGTCACTTCCACCATATACTTCAAGAAGAATCCTTCGTCGTTTTGGATCAGCTCATATTTCTCTGAGTCAGGCATAGCTGCCAGGTACCCCAGAGCCGTATCCACATCGGGCTCGCCGCTCATGTCATGGAGATATGTGGCAAAGGCTCTGACGCCGTTTTTGGCTTTCCACTTGAATCCGGAGAAAGTCCACTCTTCGGCGCTGTGTCCGTAGACCTTTATGTCCTGATGCGCCGCTCGATCTATTGAATCTTCTGCTGATAAGTACTCATATACCAGCGGTGCATCGTTCCCGCAAACCACTTTATATCCGGATGATGATGAGAAGTACTTTGTCCACATTGCAAACGGATTGCCGCAGTGATCGCAGTGGAACCTGGCATAGATATCGCTGGGCAGACCGCTGTTGCCATTAGCTCCGAAGTAATCGAATACCCAGTGATGCGTACTTGACATCGCCTCCGGATCAGAGGTGCGCGGCTGATTATCAAGAGCCTCTTCTGCAGAAACCGACGCCACATACACATGCTTCCGTGACTCATCCGCCCTGCTTACGGTTGCCTCCACCTCTCTCGTCTCTACGACTGCCCCGCTTACATGCTTGTATTCATATTTAGCAACTGCAGCGGGGTTTTTATTCACGTTGCCAAGGGACAAATATTCCCTTATCCACTCAAATCCAACAAATTCCCACTCGCAGAGATCCGGGTCAACATCCTTTGTGACAGTCGTCTGCTCGTAACGTGTCCAACCGTCTGCGCCGCCCCGCATTTCAACACCAGGGCCATAATAATTTTGTCCGACAAATGCAGTAAACTCAAATTGCGTTTCAGTCACGACCTTGTTCCAGTCATCAGCATTGCCTGAGGTGATCTTTGCAGGCACTTTAAAGGTCAGTGGGTGTGCCTTGTTGTATTGGCACCCATGAACGCAGTGATATTTGACGTACGCCCAGGCGCCTTGGCCTGTGACCGGGTTATAATAATCGGTCTCCCAATGATCCACTCCGTCATATATCCAGTAATGGCAATCGCACCCTGCGTCTCCACCGAAGTCGAGATTGTTAGGCTTGGATCCATCTACCCATGGGATGACCGTGGTACGGGTCACCTGATCTCTGCCAATAGCGGTTGCTATAAGCTTGCCGTCTTCTTCTGTAATAGCGGCAGTTACCGATGCGACAGGATTGTACCATCCTCTGATATCGAACCTGTTGTAGTATACAGCCTTTGCCGTAACATTGGCAGTTTCCGGATCTCCGTTGTTTCCGATGAACTCCCAATGGTCAAAGATGATATCGCATCTGTCCGGTGTTACGAGTATGGGGTTGACATAGTACTCAGCGTGCCGTCTGTAATCAGGCGATTTATCACGGGGCAGATCTGCAATCAACCTGCCGGTTTCTTCGTCGGTTGTAATATCAACCTCGACCCTGATGCATGCTTTATGGATCTCATCCAGTTCTCCATAGTTATCCTTCAACACGTAATTGCTGCCGTATCCGTCATCCTCATCATGAATTTTTTTGTAATGAGACAGAACTCCATCTCCATAACCATTATAGCAGGCAAAAACAGCATATGCCTTTTGGGGCACTCCGAAGTTTCCCACGTCCCAGTCAAATCTGAGAAACTTTTTCGAAAGGCCTGCCCCCGAACTCCAGTATGTGTGGATATGATTATATTTATCACCATACCCATGAGTATCCCAGAACATTCTGTAGTAGGAGCGCGGGTAACCGCTGGCTTGAGGGAAAGAATCCAGCCCCATGGGGTCAAGCCTAAGATATGCAGGAAGATCAGCATAGGGATCATAACTGCCTCCCCCGCCTCCGCCGGGATTAATCCCCGGATCACCACCGGGCTTTTTCAGATCTGCCAGTTTCCATTCCGAATATGGCGGAAAGTATGCATCTACTTTACGGTAATAGTCAAAGGAATTGGCTGAAACGAAGCAAGGATAGCTGTCGACCGGATCATGAGGGTACCTGTTGTACCTATTCCAGTCGCACGGTTCCGACCAAGCCCCATGCACCCACATATAATCGGCTGCATCGGCTACTGTTGCTCCGTTCTCCATGGCATACCAGAAATAATACTTGCAATCATAGTCATAATTGGTACCCACATCCTGTCTGTAGCTGTAATATACATCTATGCCTTTTTCCATCAGCGGTCCTAAGATACCATCAGTTCCCGCACCATAGCATGCAACATTCCAGAAGAAGGTATGCCTTTTGTCCATAGAATCTGTAGGTATGGTCTTGGCAAGCACTGTGCCGTCGACAGCGACCAAATGCAGTCCGTTAGAATTTGTGTAAGCAGCCGCATGCGGGTAGTTGTGATAAACTCCACCTACATAAGTATAGTCCCAATCGTCAACGCCATCTTCACTCATAAGTATTATATATGAGGTGTCCGCTTCTATGGTTCTATCCACTATATCGGAGCCATTATTAACACTCCAATTGGTGGTTCCATGACCGTCATATACGACCACACCTCCGGATTCCAGTGCCTTCGACATCAGTGTGACGGTTGCATAAGTCTGAGTGAAAACATAGCAGTCTCCACCGGTCGCAGCTCTGATCTTCAGGCATTCCTGAGCGTACCCATAATAATGATTCTCATCATAAAGATAGTCTCCCAAGTCAGGTATATGGTAGAATGGGGCGAAGAGAATCACATCGTCACTATCAAAAGTAATGGATTCAACGGATCCGATGAATGTCTGTCCGTTCTTGAGAACCTGTGGTCCGGGATCGCCACTCGATGAGGCGGCATATGCAGGTTCTTCGTACGTCTCCGCCAGGAGGCTGGGTATATAACCATAGGTACGGCCGTCTGTGCTTTGCCAGTACAGATTATCGCCGTTACGGATAAGGGATCCTTCAATGTAGCAGTCCGATGCGAGTATCGTCTGCTCCACCTGATCGGCCAATCCCGCATAAAACTCTTCCGTGGGTCTCTCCGCAGTATAGTCACCTTCTGCGGGAGCACCTCTTCTTCCTTCAAGGGCGGCGTTCTCAAGCGCATTTATCTGTTCCCAGATATCATCTTCGACCACCGTCTCCGCCTCTTCAGCCCTTGCAACGTCAAGGGTTGTGCTGAACGTCACAAACACAAGTGCGAACATCAGCAAAAGACATCCAAACTTCTTCCGATTCATGGAGTTCCTCCTTCAACTGAATCAAACAAAAAAACCGGCGATATCAGCAAAACATGATATGAAACATGTCTGAGTCTCCAGCAAGCACTGTCATGGTTTCTTCCTGTATATATAAAGTGTTTTTATAATTATACAATAATACAGATCGTGTGTAAACAGAAACCGCATACGGAGAATGCTGTTTCGATGGTTTTAAGATCGCCGAGGCGCATGTTTGTGCAACTGTATATTTTGTGGTATAATTTTCTGGATGATTATGTAATAAGGAGGATCTGTCATGTACAAGCTGCTTGTAGTGGATGACGAACCTAAGATAAGAGAACTGATCAGGGAATATGCCGAATTCTCCAACTACTCCGTGGAGGAGGCCGGCGATGGTATGGAGGCCGTGGGGCTGGTGAAGCTCAACGATTACGACCTGATCATAATGGATATCATGATGCCCAAGCTGGACGGCTTCTCGGCATGCAAGGAGATCAGGAAGATCAAGGATATTCCTGTGATCATGCTCAGCGCCAGGGGCGAAGAGTACGACAAGCTCTTCGGCTTTGAGCTGGGCATCGATGACTACGTGGTGAAGCCTTTTTCCGCAAAGGAACTCATGGCAAGAGTCAATGCGGTCATCGCCAGGAAGAAGGGCTCTTCCGCCCAGGAGCAGGACGTGCTCAGATTCGAGGGGCTGGAGATCAATGTTCCCGCCAGGACCGTGTCCGTAGACGGAGAGAGAGTGGAACTCACCCCCAAGGAGTATGATCTGCTCTTCTATCTGGTCAAGAACAAAAACATTGCGCTTTCAAGGGATAAGCTGCTCTCTGACATCTGGGGTTACGACTTTTTCGGCGACGACAGGACCATCGATACCCATGTCAAGAACCTGAGGAACAACCTGGGCGAGTACCGTAAGTTCATCGTTACCCTGAGAGGGGTAGGATACAAGTTCGAATATGAAGATCAGATTTGATTTCAAAAGCATAAGAGTCAGACTCTGGCTGTACTTCCTGATCCTGGCCGTGATCATCCTGGCCATGGTCTGGTTCCTGCAGGTCTACTTCATGAAGGAGTACTACGAGGAGATGAAGATGCGGGACGTCAATTCCCTGTCCAACGCCTTCGCCACGGCCTACAACAACGAGGACGAGGCCCTGGCTGACAGTATCCGCAACATGAGCGTCACCAATGACTACTACTTCATGATGGAGTACTCAGGTCAGATCCTGACCTTCCAGCCTGACACCGAGGTGGCTAAGCCGGTCTACACCTACCAGAGGCTCCTTCCAAACCTGAAGGATGCTCTGGCATCCGGCGGCAGCGATTCCGTGTCGGTCAAGTTCAGCGCGGGTGCAGAGGATTACTTCACCCTGGGATACGCCAGGATACTGGAGAAGCACGAGCCCACCGTCGGTTCCGGGGATGAGACCCAGGACAACAACGTTTATCTGTTCATTTTCACCCCGCTTTATCCTGTGGATTCCACCGTCGAGATCCTTAAGAGTCAGCTGACTCTTATCACCCTGTTCACCCTTGTGGTGGCATTCGTGCTGGCCCTCCTGTTCTCCAGAAGGATCTCCAGACCGATCAAAGCCATCACGTCGGAAGCCAGGAAGCTGGGAGACGGGGACTTCAACGTGAAGTTCCCGGGCAAGTCCTACTCCGAGGTCAACAAACTGGCTGAGACCCTGAACACGGCCGCCTACGAGATGGCTCAGACCGATAACCGTCAGAAGGATCTCATAGCCAACGTTTCCCATGACCTTAAGACTCCCCTCACTCTGATCCGCTCCTATGCGGAGATGATCCGGGATCTTTCGGGAGATGACCCCGTGAAGAGGAACGCCAACCTGGACGTCATAATCGACGAGTCCGACCGCATGTCCAACCTCATAAGCGACATGGCCAGAGTCAGCCAGATGTCCAGGCACGAGACCAAGCTGGACATGGAGTACTTCGATCTTGTCCGCCTCACTGCGGAGATCCTGACCTCATACGACATCTACGTGACCAGGGATGGCTACGACTTCATCTTCAATGCCCCTGAGGAGGCCCTGGTCTATGCTGACCGCGACAATATCTCCCAGGTGCTGACCAACCTCATCTCCAATGCAGTCAAGTACTGCGGCGAGGACAAAATGGTCATCGTCAGCATCCGCAAGACCGGCAAGGTCTTCCGCGTGGAGGTCTCGGACCACGGTCCGGGCATCAAGCAGGAGGAGATCCCCCACGTCTGGGACAGGTACTACAAGGCCAGTTCCAACTATGTCCGCCCCACAAAGGGTTCCGGCCTGGGTCTGTCCATAGTCAAGGAGATCCTGACCCTCCACAAGGCCGAATTCGGCGTTATCAGCCAGGAAGGCGAAGGTTCCACCTTCTGGTTCGAACTGGACGTGGCAAAGAAGCCATGAGTTGATCTGAGACGTTAAAACGGCGCTGCCTGAGCAGCGCCGTTTTTGATCGGTTTGCTTGTATCGCAGCCGTCAGTTACTGAGGCCGCACGATGATTGGGGCAGGTCTGAAGATGAAGCCTTCACCCAGGATCAGGGAGTCATCGTTGATTTCTTTTTCCTGCGGATCCCCGATGACATCATGATCGACCGGTTCCGGCCTCACGTCCGGATCGATTCCCGGAACGATGATCCTGGTCTTCGAATTTGGAAGTCCGTCAGGTGCCTCTTCAGCGGTGATATACGCCCTGTATTTCGGTACCGAGTAAGCGACAGATCCAGGTCTCCCTGAGGCCACCGGATCCACATGTGCCTTGGTCTTGTACTTCAGGACAAGACCTTCGTCGTTTCTGATCAATTCAAAGTTATCCGCGTCGGTCATGGCCTCCAGATACCCCAGCGCTGTGTCCGCATCGGGCTCGTCGCTCATGTTATGGACGTAAGTGGCGTTAGCGCTGACTTCACCTGCGTTCTTCCACTCAAATCCTGCGAAGGTCCACTCTTCAGCGCTGTGTCCGTAGACCTTGACCGCCTGGTGTCCCTTATTATCCAGAGAATCTCTGTCTGATATGTATTGATATACCAATGGGGCATTGTTCCCGAATAATGCTTTGTATCCGGATGTCCTCGAGAAATACTGGCTCCACATTTCAAAGGTTTCTCCGCAGCTATCGCAATGGTAGATGGCGCATATATCGCCGGGCAGTCCGTTATTATCCGATGCTCCGAAACCGTCAAATACCCAATTATGGATCTCCGGCAGGTAATTCGGATCAGAGATATAGGTATCGCCGTCCGGGGAATCCTCCCCAGGAACAGTGGCCACATAAACGTGTGAACGCGGATCGTCTGCACTGGTCATGGTCGCCTCTACGTCCATGACTTCCCTGACCTTGCCTCTGTTGCTCTCGTATTTGAAACTTGCGGTCACGGTCATGTTTCTGTTTGTGCCCGCCTTCGTTCCGGACGGTATCCAGTTAAAGTCCCCGCGGACCCATCCATAGGTTTCCGGTGCCTGCACATTTGCGAGGGGAAGAGTCCATTCCGAAGTCACCTCCTGGACATCGTCAACTGCGCCCTGTCCGGGATACGGATCAGGAGTTGAGACGAAGATCGGAAAAGCGGGATCGAAATAACCGAGAGAATCGTTGATATCATACATTTCCTTCATATAGTCAGCGGCTGTTCTTACGGTCGCTCCCTCTTCCATCTTTTCCCAGAAGTACAGTTCATACAGATCGTCACCTTTGATGGTCACGCTCTGGGAGTATCCGAATACGACTTCCACACCGTTTCCATGCAGAGGCGTGCAAAGTCCGTCCGTCATCATGCCCTCGCACACGGTCATCCAGAGGAAGTTGCCCGGAGCACGCTGATCCATATGATTCCTGATGGCTGTACCATCTACTCCCCAGACAAAGCTGCCGTTGATCGTACCGACTTCGCAGGCGTGCTTATACCATGTCCTCCTGCCATTGACCATCTTTCCTCTGACATCGGCCATATCTGTTTCGGTCAGATCTTCTCCGCTGTATACCAGGCAGATATATGATGTGTTTGAGTTCATGGAATGATTGGGATCAGAGGCGGCGCTGTCGGTCCTTCCGTGTGAATTGACAAGGACCACCTTGCATGCCGTAAGTGCTGCGGCCAGTTCGGTGATCGTTGCATCATTTGCCGCGTTTATGTAAGCTGTACCGCCGATCCCATACGCGATATCCTGCGCCTGAGCTCTGTAGTTCTCGGCTTCCACACCGGTGCAATTCGGATCGTGGCCCCAGAATGGCTGGAACAGCGCGACATCATTACTTCTGTAGTCGTGTATGGGTTCGAATTCACCTCCGCCATTGTCCCAGGGAACGACAGGTTGTGCTGCGGGTCCGCCGCTGTGGTTTTGCTCCGCATTGTACAGGTCTGCACGGATGCTTGGTATATAACCATATCCTATGCCGTTGATATCGTCCCAGAACATTACGTCCCCGTTACGTTTCAGCGATCCTACAGCGTAACCGTCCCATTCCTTAATTGCAAGCTCCACTTCATCTGCCATGCTCGCAAAAAACTCTTCTGTAGGTTCAGGAACCACATAACCATCCTGTGCCGGTGCGCCTTTTCTTCCTGAAAGAGCATCTCCCTCAAGGTCACCGATCAGAGACCAGATATCCCCTGTTGCTCCTGCCTGTGTCTCATCTGCCATCGCAACGTCAAGGGTGCTCCCGAAGGTCACCGCGATCAGTGCAAACATCAGAAGGAGACAACCTAATTTCTTCAGTTTCATGTTTTGCTCCTTGTCTGCCTCTCTGTTTCGGCGTATCACGCCGAAACAATGCATTAACGAAAAAACACGATCTGCTCTCACGGATCTCAGCCGACTTTCTATGTTTATATTATAGCACAGACGGTGTGCTATTGTCTTGTAAAGCACTAAATTTTTATAAATTATATGCTTTTTTGAGCACGCAGCCGGGACCTCCCCTCTCCGCAAAAAAAATACCTGCCAAACCGGTATTTCTCTCCGAATATAAACTTACAGCAGCCTTATCCCTCCGATGACCGGAAGCGGCTTCTCCATGTCTGAAGATGCGTTGACTACGCCGATGATCATCAGGATGACACAGCCGATCCTGGCGATCCAGCCGACCAGCGGGACCATGCTCAGCAGGCTGAAAAGGTTCAGCACCAGCGCCTGGTTCAAATGGAACCTGCAGTTCTCTCTGTCCCCCGCGAAGTATGCGATCAGGAAGCCGATCCACGTGATGTAGCTCAGCACGTTGGTCACCTTGGCGGAAAGTTTGCCGTTCAGGACCTTTTCTACAGGGTCGGAGCCGCGGTCACGGGGTCCCGGTTCTCCCTCCAGAATCTGTTTTTTCTTTGCCTCGAATTCCTCCCTGGTGATCATCCCCTCATCCAGAAGCTGTTTGTATTCCCTTATTCTTTCAACATCTGATCTCTGATCCATGGAAAACACCTCCTTTTCAAAAGTATATATGTTATACCACCGTTAGTATTTCTGAATCAATTATTGCCGGTCCCGGCCTGGAAGGCTCTGATGGCCTCCGCGATGTTCCTCACACCATAGATCCTGCAGCCCGCCACCTTGTCCTTCACACGTTCTGCGTTGGACCCGGGCATTATTATCCTCTTGAAGCCCAGTCTCGCGGCTTCCTTCACTATCCTGTCGGCGTTCCTCACCGGTCTAAGGTCACCTGTCAGACCCACCTCCCCCAGAGCCAGCGTCCGCTCCGTGGGAGCGATCCTTTTGAAACTGGAAAAGATGGCCAGAGCCACCGCCAGGTCCGTCCCGGTGCCGTCGGGTCTGATGCCGCCCACCACGTTGAGATAGATGTCCTCGTTTCCGAGAGGCATGCCCAGTTTTTTCTCCATGACCGCGATGATCATGCTGAGCCTGGTATTGTCTATCCCAACGGCGGTACGCCTGGAAAAGCCCACGCCGGAGGCGGGTGTCACCAGGGCCTGGATCTCGAACATCACGGGCCTGGAGCCTTCATAAATGGAAGTGGTCACGGATCCTTCAGTCCTCTCGTCGCTGTTTTCAAGGAAGGTGGCGCTGATGTCAGGGACCTCCCTGAGGCCCTTGCCCTCCATGGTAAAGGCTCCGATCTCGGATGTGGTGCCGAAACGGTTCTTGTATGCTCTCAGCACCCTGATCTCCTGGTCGCGCTCTCCTGTGAAGTTCAGAACGCAGTCCACCAGATGTTCCACAGTCCTGGGTCCCGCCAGGTCGCCGGACTTGGTGACGTGAGCCACGATGAACACCGGCATGTCCGCAGACTTGCCCAGCCTCATGAGGACGTTGCCGATCTGCCTCACCTGGGAGATGGATCCCGGCGCGGAGTCCAGCTGGTCCGAATACATGGTCTGTATGGAATCCACGATCAAAAGATCCGGCTTCAGGTTCCCGCAGGCAGTCTCCACGTTCTCTATGTTGGTCTCCGCCATGACGAAGAGTTTGTCGGACAGACTTCCGCAGACCCTGTCCGCTCTCAGCTTGATCTGTTCCTCCGATTCCTCGCCGGACACGTAAAGCACCGTGTGCCCGCCTGCAGCCACGTTCTCCGCCGTCTGGATTATGAGGGTCGATTTGCCTATGCCCGGCTCGCCGGAGATCAGGATCAGGGACCCTTTCACCATGCCGCCCCCCAGCACCCTGTTGAGCTCGCCGATACCTGTATCCAGTCTCTCGTAGTTCAGAGTGCCTACGGACTTCAGCACTGAAGGCGATCTGGTTCCCGCGTCCGTCTTGAACCTCTGTCTGGCATCGTCAGAAGTGTCGGGCAGCACCTTCTCCTCCACGAAAGAGTTCCAGGCGCCGCATATGCACTGCCCCATCCATCTGGGGGATTCATAGCCGCACTCCTGGCATACATATACTGTTCTTGCTTTCTTAGCCATGATCAACTCCGTAAAACACGCGCGTCCCCGCGCTCTCTGAAAAGAACATAAGTTCTGTCTGCAGTATATCACATGCCATGGTCCGGGGCAATAGGGAAGATTAACATCGTCAAATACCGATATGGGCGGAAGCCTTGTTTTTTGCGCGTCCTATGGTATAATGAGGGTTGTTCCGCATGCCGGGACCGCGTACGACACAGTTTTGCCGAAAAAGGAGGCATATACAATGAAACTGGAACCCATCGTCCAGTCTTTGCTGGATACAGATCTATACAAATTCAACATGAACCAGGTGATCTTCCACAAGCACACCAATCTGGTGGGAGAATACCTCTTCAAATGCAGGAACGAGGGCGTGGTCTTCACCCCGGAGATGCTTCAGGAGATCAACGAGCAGATCGACTGTCTCTGCACCCTGACCTGGAAAGAGGATGAGCTGGAATATCTGAGGAGCATCCGTTACATCTCTGATGACTACGTGGAATTCCTCAGGCTGTGGCACCCCCTCAGACGCTACGTCACCACTGAGCTCAAGGATAACGGCGAGCTCAGCGTCATCGTGAAAGGCCCCATGTTCTCTGCCATGCAGTTCGAGATCTACCTCCTCGAGATCATCAACGAGGTATATTTCAGATTCAAATATGATTATGATGAGCTGCTGGCTTCCGCCAGGGAGAGGCTTGAAGCCAAGATAGAAGCCTTCAACGAAGGCAAGTACACCTTCAAATTTGCCGAGTTCGGATGCCGCAGAAGGCTCAGCGCAGAGTTTGAGGGATATGCCATCAGGGAGCTGGCAGAGAGGACCGATAATCTGGTCGGAACCTCCAACGTGTACTTCGCCAAGATGTATGACCTGACACCCATCGGGACCTACGCACACGAATACGTCCAGATGTATCAGGGGATCGACGAGATCCCCCTGTCATACACCAACCACTACGCCCTCCGCGACTGGTACGATGAGTATAAGGGAGATAACGGGACCGCACTTTCCGATACCCTGACCACCGATCTTTTCCTGAAGGATTTCGACCGCTCCATGGTCAACAACTACACCGGCGTCCGCCACGACTCCGGAGATCCCTTTGAGTGGGGAGAAAAGATGATAGCCCACTTCAGGAAGTACGGCGTGGATCCCATGACCAAGGTGCTGCTTTTCTCAGACGGTCTCACCTTCGACTACGCTCAGGAGATCGCAGACTATTTCGAAGGCAAGGCCAAGACTTCCTTTGGTATAGGCACTTTTGTGGCCAACGACACCTGTGTTGATCCCCTTAATATCGTGATCAAGCTCCAGTACGTCAACGGCAGTCCCGTGGCCAAGCTTTCCGACTCACCGGGCAAGGCCATGTGCGACGATCCCGACTATCTGGAGTACCTGAAGAATTCCGTGGCATTCAGGCTGGAGAGGCAGAAGGACAAATAAAATACCGAAACTCAATTGTGGTGTCCATGCCGGGACACCCTTTTTTATACTAAAATATGCAAAAAACGTATGGCCCTGCGACTCCACTACAGCACGTGCACCCCGTCCATAAGTTCTTTCTCAAACTCCACCCTGTGGGCAGGTGTGTAAAGCCCCGGCATGCCTCCGGTGTGGATGAATATGATCTTCTCTCCCCGGGCGATCTTTCCCTCCCGGATCATGTCCATGACCCCGGCAAAGGCTTTGCCCGTGTAGCAGGGATCCAACAGGATCCCCTCTCTGGACGCCATGAGCTCCACAGCCTCCCTGACTTCCCCGGACGGAAGGTTGTATCCGCCTCTCACATATCCTGTTTCTATGTCAAAGTCCGCCGGATCCACCTCAGCGTCCATGCCGAACCGGTCCTTCACCTCGTTCATATACTTTTCCAGTCTGGCGAAGTTCTTCTCACCGAAGGGCATGATGGCGATCCCGGTCAGGTGCAGGTCCGATCTCACGTCCTTCAGACCCAGGTAAAGCCCGGCATATGTTCCGGTGGACCCCACGGTGTCGATGACCCGCGCCGCGCCGAGGCCCATGGACCTGGCCTGGCGGTCCAGTTCCGCCGCGCAGTCGAAGTACCCCAGAGCGCCCAAAACATTGGAGCCACCCACAGGAATATAATATACTTTTTCGCCCAAAGCCTCATATCTTGCGATCACCGACTCGGTCAGTTCCTTCAGCTGCACGGATTCAGGGCGGCCGTCGGGCTTCTTCAGATAGAGCTCGCAGCCGAAAAGCCTGTCAATAAGCATGTTGGCGCTGAGCTCCCCCGGGTACTCGTCCACCGCCAGGATGGCGCACTTCATGCCATACTTCGCGGCCATGGCTGCGGTCTGCCTGCCGTGATTGGTCTGGCCTCCGCCCACGGTGATCAGCATGGTGGCCCCTTTATTCATGGCGTCCTTCACCAGGTACTCCAGCTTCCTCAGCTTGTTGCCCCCTGCTCCGAGAGGAGTCAGATCGTCTCTCTTCATATAGAATTCCACTCCAAGCTCCCGGCTTATCCTTGGCAGATACTCCACCGGCGTCTCGTATAATATGCTCAGTTTGTCCACATTGAAGCTCATGATGCCCTCCTTGATATTTATGCTCCCATTATAACCCGGGGTGCGCAAAAAACAATATGCCCCGCCGGGAGGCGGGGCACCGCTTTTATCTTACTGTTCAGAATTCTGTTCTGCCAGCTTTTGCTGAAGGCAGGTCTTCATTTCCCGCTCCATCTCGGCATATGCCTTGGTGCAGCTTCCTGCCATGGGGCATCCGATGCAGTGGACGCCCTTCTTTTTTTCTCTATAGATGTAGCGTATGGCCAGAAACAGGACGACTGCCAGGATGACCACCGCGATGATCGTCTGAATATTCATTATACCAACCTCCCACAGTTATATTATACACAGGACAGGGTATTTTAAACAAGTCAGTCTCTGTTTCTTCTCACGCCGCAAAACATTTTTTGCGCCTTACGCTGCAGCCTTCACATCCTCGTGCAGTCTGTACTGCTCGTCGAAGTGTGCGCGCACCTTCTTGCTGATAGCAGCGATTACAAGAGCTATCACCACGATGGCGATGAGTCCGGGAACGAATGCTGTTCCAAGATGTCCCTCTGTGATCAGCGTTCCGAACTGATATACCAGGAATGCTACGGTATATCCTGTTGACATCTGAAGGCCGATGGCTGCCCACAGCCAGGACCTGGACTTCATCTCTGAGTTCATGGCACCGATAGCTGCGAAGCAGGGCGGTGTGTAAAGGTTGAAGAACAGATATGCGAGAGCTGCAACCGATGTGAGTCCCATGGTGGCGGCTACCACGTTTCCGTCTCCTGTCATCTCAAGCTCATCAACATCGATGAAGTTGGTGAGTCCGTATACGACTGCAAGTGTTCCGACTACGTTCTCCTTGGCGATGAAACCGGTGACTGCGGCTGCTGCCAGCTGCCATGTTCCGAATCCCAGCGGGATGAGAAGCAGGGCGAAGGGGGAAGCGATGGACGCAAGGATGGAGGTGTTTTCCATGCCCTCTTCCACTTCCTGGAAGTGCCAGTTGAAGGTCTGCATTATCTGGACTACGCAGTTGCAGACCAGGATGATGGTGGCAGCCTTTATGATGTATGCTTTCGCGCGCTCCATCATGGAGAAGAACGCACGCTTCAGGCTGGGGACTTTCCACTTGGGAAGCTCGATGATGAAGAAGGATTTCCTGTATTTGTATCCTGTGACGGTTTTGATCAGAAGGGCTCCCAGGAAGATCAGTACGATACCCAGGAAGTATGCAACCGTGCTTACCCAGCCGGCTCCGGCGAAGAACGCTCCGGCGAACAGGGCGATCACCGGGATCTTAGCTCCGCAGGGGATGAAGGTGGTCAGCATGGCGGAGGCGCGTCTCTCCCTCTCGTCACGGATGGTACGGCAGGCCATGATGGCAGGGATGCCGCATCCTGTCCCGATGATGATGGGGATGATGGCCTTGCCCGACAGACCCACTCGCTTGAAGATGGGATCCATTACGGCTGATACTCTGGCCATGTATCCGCAGTCCTCAAGGAGAGCAAGCAGGAAGTACATGATCATTACAAGGGGCAGAAATCCTACAACTGCTCCCACGCCGCCTACGATACCGTCAGCAATAAGGGCGGATACGATGGCCGGGCTGTTCTCAAGCTGTCCGGCTACCCATTCCTGGAATGTCTCGATCCAGCCTACCAGCCAGTCTGCGATGCCGGGGCCTGCCCAGGCCTGAGAGATCCAGAATACGCAGTACATTACTGCTGCGAATATCACGATACCTATTACGGGGTTTGTCAGGACGCTGTCCACTTTGTCGGACTGCTGAGTCTCGCTGGAAAGCACCTCGCGGACCTCTACGTCCTTGACGATGCCGTTTACGAATTCGAATCTTTTGCGGTCCTCTCTGTCTACGGCGGCTTTGTCCTTAAGGTCGATGTCTGCCTGAAGATATGGCGCCTTCTGATTGGCCCCGTTAAGGGAGATGGCCTTGTCGATGACTGCCTTTAAGTCATCGTGTCTGGATCCGGTGGAGACAGTTTCGATAACAGGGCAGTTCAGCTTCGTGCTGAGCTTAGCAACGTCGATCCTGGTCCCTTCCTTCTCATTGATGTCGCTCTTGTTCAGCGCAACCACCACGGGAACACCCAGTTCCAGCAGCTGTGTGGTGAAAAACAGCGACCTGGAAAGGTTGGTGGCGTCCACTATGTTTACGATGGCGTCCGGATGCTCCTCGCGGACGAACTCGGACGTGATAGACTCTTCAGGTGTGAATGGGGACATTGAATATGCTCCCGGAAGGTCTACTGCGGTAACGTCCACGGAACCTCTGAATTCCTCCTTGAGAGGGCCTTCTTTCTTGCCTACGGTAACGCCGGCCCAGTTACCTACTCTCTCGCTCATACCTGTCAGGGCATTGAACATTGTGGTCTTACCGCTGTTGGGGTTGCCGGCAAATGCAATTCTCATAAATGACTCCTTTTATATATAAAATAATAATATTAACGCCTTTCGGCTTTTCTGACTATGATGATCCGGCGCGGATCTCCTATAGTTGCATTATGCTAATCATGGTTAGCATTATCTAACCATTGGGGATCATTTTGGCGCCTCAGGTCACCCTGAAGCGCCTAAGTTTCCGTTATTCTACGATTATGGCCTCTGCCAGAAGATTGTCCAGATTGTACCTTCCGTCCTTTATGACCACTATGCAGCTCTTCCTCTTCTTGGACACCAGGGTGATCGGTTCACCGCTGTAGCATCCCAGGCGGAACAGAAACGCATTCATGTCTTCGTCTTTAGTGTTGCTTTATGGTGTAAGTCACGCCCGGCACAGCATCAAGAAGGTCCAGCGTATCTGCTGTTTCCACCGTCCTCACTTCAGCTGCCCTGTTCTCAGTCTCCTTGCTGTCTTCTCCGGTAAACGATCTCATTCTTAATATATTCTCCATACTATTTCCTCCTTTCATGAGAGGATCTTCGTTGGTTAATTCTATCTAACCTCAGTTAATTATAGTTAACCTTTGTGCGTATGTCAAGGGATTTCGTGTATTTTTCCCGCGCAAAACATCTTTTCCCCCTGATTTCCAATAAACACGGAAGATCCCCGGAAGTCAGCCTTCCGGGGATCACTTGTTTATTCAGCTTATTATTTTATTTTGCCTGTTTCTTTTTCCTGATGAGTTTTGCCACTGCTATGATGACGATGGCTGCCAATGCAGCACCAAGTACGCCGATCCACAGCCCCAGGTTCATCTCGTCTCCTGTCTTCACAGGCGGCGGTGTGGGTGTGTGGCTGTTGGTGATGGTGAAGCCTTCGATCCTGGTAGTATAATCCTTGACCGGGAGTTCCTTGATGGTGTAGACGATCTCTTCGCCGTCCTTCATCTTCGGAAGATCCTTGAAGGTGAACTTCCAGTTGTTGGCCTTGGTCACCACCTGCTCATCGATCTTCTCACCGTCTGCATAAAGCTCAACTGTGATGCTGGTCGGTCTCAGCTTATCTGCATCGTTTCCGTCATCCCAGATCTTTTCGCCCTCGATGTCGATGAGCTCGGGAGGATCCGCGACTGTGATGGTGTTGGTGTCGGGATCGTAGTCCGCATCAACGTCAGCCCCGAGCTGGTAGAACCATCTCCAGACCTTGCCGCCCGGTGCGTTCTCATCGTCAACGAGCTCTACTCTTTGGAATACCTTTTCCACTGTGATGGTGTATACCGTTCCGGGATTCTGGTATCCGTCAGGTGCCTTGCTCTCCCGGAGTGTGTATGCTCCGTCCACCGTGAACTCGATGCTCAGTGTTCCATTCTCATCAGTGGTGAGCTTTGTCTCGATCCCGTCAGGATCGGTCAGCGTGAACTCTGCTCCGGGAAGTCCCGTGACAGTACCGTTCCCGGTCTCTGCCTCCGGTCTCTCTCCAGCCTCAGCCCATGTCAGAGCATCGACCTTTATGAGAGTGATCTGGGTAGGCGCGAGTTCCTCATCCTTCACAGGAGTGTTTTCCACATCGGTTCCTTCGACTGCCGCATCATATCCGGGAACTGTTTCCTCAGCTACCGTGTACACGATCTCGACAGCTTCGCCGTTTTCGATCCTGTACTTGGGAAGATCTGTGAACTCATACTCCCAGTTGTCCCTTTCTGTGACTGTCACTGAATCCACCTCAGTGCCGTCGGCGAGAAGCTTCACCGTAATGCTGTCAGGCCTCTGGTATCCGTTTACGGGCACTCCGTCATCGAAGAACTCACCGTCGTTCCATGTCTTGGCGCCGCTCACCTCAGTGGTGATCTGAGTATTGGTGACGGTCCCGCCCGGAACAGCGAATGTCTCTTCGTTATCCCCGTAGCTTACGGTGTATCCCGGCCACTCGCCGGACTCCACCACTGTGTAGACTATCTCCACAGCCTCGCCGTCAACGGCCTTGTACTTGGGAATGTTCCGGAACATTGCCACCCATGAGCTGCTCTCATACGCTCCGCCCTCCGTGGGTCTCGGGTCGGCTGTTCCGTCAAGAGTTACCGTCTTCCCGGTCTCTTCTCCATCGGCCAAAAGCTTGAACGTCAC
>CAJOKT010000021.1 GCA_905235115.1 uncultured Peptostreptococcaceae bacterium | reverse complement strand
GAGACTGCCTATATCGCAGGCGGAACCGGCGCGGTATCGGAAGCTGTGGAATCTGAGATTGCCCGTTATGCGAGAACGAATACTCAGAGACTTGCAGGATCAGACAGATTCGCCACCTCAGTTGAAATAGCCGGGATGTTCTTCCCGGACAACATCGACACCATGGTGATCGCCAGCGGCATGGCCTTCCCCGACGGACTTTCCGGCGGACCGGTAGCCCTGGCCTACAAGGCACCTCTTATTCTGGTAGCCAACAACCACTATGATCACGCGACTGAACTCTTCCAGACCAAGGGAGCTCATAAACTTATCGTAATGGGCGGAACCGGCGCAGTATCCAAGGAGATCGCAGAGACCATTGCAG
Source organism: uncultured Peptostreptococcaceae bacterium (assembly GCA_905235115.1). GTDB lineage: Bacteria > Bacillota > Clostridia > Peptostreptococcales > Anaerovoracaceae > RUG754. The sequence goes on along the minus strand of CAJOKT010000021.1, from coordinate 26,629 downwards.
CACCTGCAGTAGAAACTGAATAACGTCCTTAAAATGATTTCAGACCGGGCGGCTCGCCCGCCCGGTCCATTCAACTGATATGTTCGGATATTTTAAGAAAAACAGAAAGATCATAGTGGCTCAGCTGTTGATACTGGCAGCTGCGCTTGTGCTGGTCTTTTTTGTATTCGGACAGCAAAAAACGGAACCCCAGATCTCCTTCAGCGACCCGCCGGATCTGATCTCTGAAGTGATGACTGTGTCCTCAGGAACGGACGATACAGACGGCGCAGGCATGGGCAGTGGTATCGGCGACTCTTCGGAGGAAGAGGAAGAGGAGCAGCAGGAAGAACAGGAGGAGACCGAGACTGCCGTCGACTCTGAGGGTCAGGGAGGCGGACTGGACGGGGTGACCGACAGCGATAACGCACTTAACGATGAAGGGAACGGAAACACGGGCGAGCCCACCATAATTCCCATCGTGGTGGATGATGAGGATCCCATCATAGTGACGGATCTGGCGAAGTACAACAATCCCAGGACCATCGCTTTCAGCGAACTGGAAGAGGATGTTTTGCACTTCTTCGCTTATATAGACCACAGAAAGCCGGGAATGAAGCTGCAGGTGAGGCTGTTCAATGACGAATCGCCCGCCAACGGCAGCGTTCTGCAGGCTGACGGCAGGGACTACAACGCGGTGCTGGCCCAAGGCACCAATACCATAACACTTTACATGCGTGAGGGGGATCAAATCTATGACAAGGTCTCCTATACCATAATCTACATGCCTGACAAGGCGGATCCGGACAACCCCGAAGTGGGAGAACATCCGCCTGTAATAACCGTATACAGCAACGTGACGGATCCGATCAGAACCTCACATTACATCTTCAGTGTCGGTGCAAAAGACTGGCACGGCAATTACATACCCTTCGATCACATGATCGTTTCCCGTGACGGTAAGCCATACACAGCTTCACCTACCGGGACGGGCATCTACGAGTATGACTTCTATTTCGACCCGCCGGTGACAGGAGACAGTTATGATGTCACCATCACCGTGCTTGCCTGGGACGAAGAGGGAAACTCCACTTACAGAAGTTACACTCTGACATATGAGTACGTAGATCAGGGTGACGTCATAGGTACGGCATCCATAAACATAGACCTTACTACCATAGGACTGGGCCTTGCGTACACAGGTTTCACCTTTGACGTGGAGCAGGGCAAACCGCTATCCTACTACATACTGGACGCAATGGAATACTACGGACTTGAGGCTGAGTATTCGGGAACTGCGGACGCCAGGTTTTATCTCAGCGCCATCGACGGCGGGTACTTCACATACGGATATCACGTGCCGGACAATCTCTGGCAGAAGGTGCTGGACGACGATCTGGAATGCGACATCAACCGCATCGAGCGTGACAGGCTGGCGGAGTATCATCTGACTCAGGGATCCGGATGGATGTACACCATAGACGGTGTAACCTATCCGGGCAGGGGAATGTCCGAATATTATCTGGATGGCCACGGAAATACCGTGACCCTCAGATTCACACTGGCTTACGGAAAAGATATAGGCGCCACGTCCACCACAGGAAGACTTTCTACGTACTGCGGACTTTGGATCAACGGCGGTTACGAGCCCAGGCACACCCTGGACGACGGAGCGGTCATAAAAGAGGCCACATGTACTGAAGACGGCGAATGGACCAGGACCTGCATGGTAACCAACTGCGGTTACCACGAGAGCCAGGTGATACCGGCCCTCGGACATGACTGGCACGAGTCCTCAAGAGTTGAACCCACCGAGACGGAGGAAGGCTACATAGAGTACAGCTGCTCCAGATGTGCGGAGACTTACAGGGAGACCCTTCCCGCCACAGGAGGCGGCGGGGTAGATCCGGACCCGGGCGGAGGGGGAGGGGATGACCCCAACCCGGGCGGAGGAGACGACCCCGACCCAGGCGGAGGGGATGATCCTGCAGGAGTACCGGCGCGGATTCCGGACAGGATAGAGCAGGTTCGGGAGAAAGGCGGAAAGCATGAAGAGAAGATTTAAGTTCACTGCGCTGATCCTGATATTTGTGATCCTGATCACATCTCTTTCAGCCTGCGGCGGAGGAGAATCAAAAGACCCCGTTAACGGCATTTACTCTTTCATGCAGACTCAGGGAAGGATAGACAGGGACGAGTCGCTGACGGAAGCGGCCTTCTACCAGCCGGGAGACTCCCTGACAGACTGGGCGTTCATATTTGCGGCTCTGGCCGGAAAAGAGAGCGACGCGGCAAAGGAAGAATACCTGGCGGATCTGGAGGCGAAGGTGACCGCAGCATATGCGGCACAGGGAGGACTCAGCGATTTCAGGGCCACGGAGTGGCACCGGGCAGCTCTTGCGATCCTCGTTTTGGGCGGAGATCCCACGTCTTTCGGGACGGATGCAGAAGGTAATAAGATCGATCTGATCAGGGACGGGATATTTTGCTGGAAGGTGACTCCTGAACTTGACTCACAGGGAGGCAACGCCCTGATATATGCTCTCCTGGTACTGAACGCAGGTGATTTTGCCGAGCCGGAGGGGGCGACCTACACAGAGGACGGCATACTGGAGAAGCTTCTGGCATATCAGGGAGAGGACGGAAGTTTGAAGTTTCGGACTGGCTCCCGGCGGCGGAGACGTAGACGTGACCGCTATGTCGCTTCAGGCCCTGGCGCCGTACTGCGGCAAAGGAAGGAACGATGTGGACAAGGCCGTAGAAAGGGCACTGGACTTTCTTTCGGCGGAGCAGGTGAAGGGGGGCTACTTTCTGTTTGGAAACGGATTCAGCTGCGAGACCTGCGCCCAGGTGATAATGGCTCTCGCCTCCCTGGGCATAGACCCTGAAAAGGACGAGAGATTCATGAAGGCGGGAAAATCTCCGGAGGATGCTCTCCTGACCTTCAGAAATGATGACGGAGGCTTCGGAACGGGATTTGAGAACGACGGCAGCCTTATGAAGTCGGAGATAGAGACCAGCCGACAGGCAGGGTGCGCTCTCCTTGCGCTCAGAAAGCTCAGGGAGACAGGTGACGGAAAATTGTTTGACTTATGATGGAAGGAAATCTCAGCATGAACGAGAAGGCAGAACGCATTATCAGTGAAGTAAAAGGCGTCATAAAAGGAAAGGATGAAATAATCGAGAAGGTCCTCATGGCTGTGCTGGCCAGGGGAAACGTGCTTCTTGAAGACGTACCGGGAGTGGGCAAGACCACCATGGCTCTGGCTTTTGCGCGGGCAATGGGACTTGCGACCAGAAGGATACAGTTCACTCCGGATACAATGCCCTCCGACATAATCGGGTTTTCCGTTTATGACAAGGAGACAGGCGGATTGTCCTACAAGGAAGGGGCAATAATGACCAATCTGCTTCTGGCAGATGAGATAAACAGAACATCCAGCAAGACTCAGGCTGCACTTCTGGAAGCCATGGAGGAGAAGAGGGTCACGGTGGACGGAGTGACGAGAGATCTTCCGGATCCCTTTATCGTGCTCGCCACCGAGAATCCCGTGGGTTCTGCGGGAACTCAGATGCTGCCCAACTCTCAGCTGGACAGATTTCTCATAAAACTCAGCATCGGATATCCGGATCTTGCCAGCCAGGTCGAGATCCTGACGGAGAGACATACTGAAGACCCCCTGGACAAGGTGGAATGCGTCGTGACGGGCGAAGAACTCAGAGCCCTGATTGCCGAGACCGACAGGGTGGAGATATCCGAGGCAGTCTACAGATACGTGGCGGAGTTGGTGCAAAAAACCAGAGAGCACCCCATGGTGACGTTGGGGATCAGCCCCAGAGGAGCCCTGGCCCTCTGCAGAATGGCTAAGGCTGCAGCGTTCATCAGGGGAAGGGAATATGTCCTTCCGCAGGATATAAGAGATGTCATAAACGATGTTTTTGCTCACAGACTGGTGCTCAACTCCAAGGCAAGACTCAACGAATATACGCCTGAACACGTCCTTTCGGAGGTGGTAGGCAGCGTGGAGATCTCTGAGGTAAAAGAGATCAAAGGCATAACTAAGTAATGGGAAGAACAGGTTCGATTCTGATCTTAATAATGCTTCTGGCAGGGGCCATAGCCTCGGGCAGCGCCACATTCGGGACGGCTCTGATAGTTTGCGCCGCCCTTGTTTTGGCATACCTTTTCATCGACCTGGGGGCGAGAAAAAGGATCTCTGCTGAGGTCAACACGCTGCCCGGAGCAGGTCAGAACGGGCGCGCTTCGGTCATAGCGGAACTGAGGAACCGCTGGGCGCTCCCGGTGTTTTTGTCATACAGGATCAGAGTCAGAAACCGTTATACTGGAGAGGAGACCGTTGAGAAACGGATGACCGCAGTACCGGCAAGGGGAAGCGTGGAAGTGACTCCAGAGGTAAAGTCGGAGTATCCGGGCAAGATCAGTTTCAGCGTGGAAAACATCCGGCTCGTGGACCCGCTGGGCATAACTGCGGTAAAGACAGGAGAGAAGGCCTCGGGAAGCTACACCGTGCTTCCGGACATGTTTGACGTGACCGCGGGAAGTTTCCTCACGGAAAGCCGCAGCATGGACAACGATCTTTATTCTCCTTACCGAAAAGGGCAGGACAGGTCGGAGACTTTCCAGATCAGAGAGTATGAAGAGGGAGACAGTATTTCCCAGATACACTGGAAGCTCACCGGCAAAACAGACAAGCTCATAGTAAAGGATCCCTCCCTACCGCTGGATAAGACCATAGTTGTGGTGGTGGACAAGACCTCCGCCGAAAAGCTGGTTCCGGACAGGGCCGCAGAGTTGGCGGAATTATTCGTCAGCGTGTGCCAGGGTCTTCTGGAGAGCGGACTGACTTACCGCCTGATCTGGTGTGAAGGCGATGATGCTCTGAGGGTGGAGGAGATCCAGTTTGAGGACGACCTCGCCGCAGCAATACCGGGCATGCTGTCATCAGAGACCGGGCTGGGAAAGAGCCCGCTGGAACTGTACGCCGGCATAATTGGACAGACCGAGGCCACCCATGTGATCTACATCAAGGCGGTCGGAGAGTCCATGCCGGAGCCGGAAGAAGTGAGCGAAGTCTTCCCGGGAGCCAGTCTGATACCTGCAGCATCAGGACCCGATCAAAGAGATCGCCTTAGAGCGATATTCCCGGAGTATATCTGATAATATGAACAAAAAAGGGACAACAGGGATAATCATAGAAGAAGCGCGTCAGGACCGTACGATGGCAAACATTGCAGCGGGTCTTTTTGCTGCGCTTTTGGTATTCTTTTCTCTGGCTGTCTGGTTCACTGACGGCTTCCGTACCGCGGAAACAGGCATCGGATATCTGCCGGTGCTGCTCCCGGGGGCGGTGGCAGTCACAGGATATTTTGCATACATGTACCTTCGCACTCCCGAAAAAAGAGGGAAGAGGGAGCCGGTGATCCTGGCTGTGACCGCAGGAGTTCTGGTCCTTGCTCTGGCTGTTTTGTTCCGCAGTCAGCTGACGGAAGGGGCGGCCATATGGGCGGACCGTTTCATGGACATAAGGACAGAACTCACCGGAAGGATACAGAACAATTACAGCCCAGGGGAATCGTCTGAGTCCGGCACAGGGGCGGCAGGATCCCTGGCCGTTCTGTTCTCAGTGCTCATGGGAGCCCTGGCGATCTTCTTCGCCAGGACGAAAGGAGCCCGCGGTATCGTTTTGATCATGGCTGCGGTATTGACCCCTCTTGCGGCGCGCATATCCTATCCATCGTGGGGGATCATTGCCGTATGTGCCGCACTGGCTTTGGGATCGATGATCAAGGCCGGGATGCTGTCCGGAAGCAGGAGAGGAACCGGAGGCGCAGTCCAGGGAACAGGCCTGATCTCGCTGATTGCAGTGGCTCTGGCGCTGCTGGTGTCCGTCTCCGGCCTCGGCAGTGTTCCGTACATTTCGGCTGCACGCTCGGCTGCGGAGGAACTTTACCATCAGACAAAATACGAGAAGAGGGGGAACCCGATGCCGGAGGGAGATCTGGCGGCGCTGGAGGCTTTTGAGCCTTCCGGAAGGACTTCTCTCGTCGTTACCATGACCGAACCTGAGGGGACGTACCTCAGAGGTTACGTTGGGGAGACCTTCGACGGCAAGTCCTGGGGTCCCCTTCCCGGGGAGACGGTCAGGCGTCAGTCGGACGTGTTCTTCGGCCTTCATTCGAAAGGCTTTTACGGACAGAGTCAGGAGTCCATGGCATATGACAGCACTTACGGCCTCGATGCACCGGACAAGGGCGCAATGACGGTGGTCAATCAGTCTGCCTGCGGCAGATATGTCTACGTGCCATACGGCCTGAGCGCAGATGCCTCGGGTGTTCTGGATCCCGGCCGGATCGGAGATACCGATATATTCGCGGACAGCAGAGAGCCCTACGGTCTGACATATACCACTGCTTCGGTCCGCAACAGCTATAAGCTGCAGCAGGCCCTGGCCAGATCCGATGATTCACATGAGTACGAGAGCCTTGAGTACGCCTACAGGGAGACTGTCTACGACAGTTATCTGGACATTCCCGATGCCCTTAAAGAGACCTTCCGCAAGGAACTGGGGGAGGCAGAGTCACTGAGCACCACGGAGGCCAAGATAAGGGTCCTGGAGTATCTTGATCAGGCAGTGACTTACGATCCCGAGACGGTGATCAATGGTACGGATGACATAATCACCGCTTTCCTCACCGATGAGGGAGAGGGACAGAGCGAACACTATGCCACCTGCGCTGCCATGATGCTGAGATACTTCGGCGTCCCCGCCAGATATGCCGAGGGTTTCATAATACCCGGAGATCTGGCTGACAGCGTTCCTGCCGGCGAACCCATCGAGGTAAAGGAAAAATATGCCCACGCGTGGACGGAATACTATCTGGACGGCGTTGGCTGGATACCCTTTGAGACCACCCCCGGTTACAGGAACAGCAGCATGTACGCCGGAACCGATGAGATGGAAGCTTTGGCTGAGAGCGGCGGCGGCAGGGATGGCACGGCCATCAAAAAGGATAAGAAGGACCAGAAGAATACCAATAAGGAGATAGATAACCCGGCCAACAGGAAGAGAAAAGTATTCGTTTTCAGAAAGATATGGATAGCTTTCCTGGCAGGTGCGGCGCTTCTCATATTCGCTGTCGTAACTGTGGCAAGACGGCTGAGGCTTGCGGCGTTCAAACGGAGCTTTAAGGATCCGGATCCCGGAAAAGGTCTGGACAACGCCTTCGCCTACGCGGTCATGCTGATATCCCGCAAAATACCGGGTCTGAACAAGTCGGATCTGGGAGCGGGCACGGAAGACGTGGAGAATGCATTCGGAATGGGCCGTGAGTACGGCAGGACTGCCGGCATGGCCGCCAAGTCTCTCTTCAGTTCAGTGCCGGTGACGGAGGAAGAGAGAAAAAGTACACTGAAGTTCAGCCACGATATACTTGAACGCTACAAAGCTTCAAGGAGCGCCTTGGGAAGATTGTACGACAGGCTGATAAAATGCATTTACTGATGGAGGATGGATATATGAAAAGAGAAAGGATAAGAAGAATAGTTGCATTCATACTGGTCCTGGCGCTGATGGTGCCCTTTGGAAATCCATCTTTTGCAGTGGAGGCGGACAGCAGCGGAGAAGGCGAGTTTCTTGCACTTTCGGTAATATATGACGGGGACTATATAATCGCTCCGGAAAAGGTGTTTTACGGCCCCGGGGACACCATTAGAGATGCCCTCATGGCAAGTTCACATGAATTCACGGGGATAAATACCGGCGGGTTCATCACTTCGGTGGATGGCAAGGGTGAAAGTTTCAGCCTGTTCTATGATGACATGGCTTATGATCTGGACGTCCCGGCTGGTTCGGTGGCGACGGCCCTTCTCATGACCAACGGCGGAGAGGCCGCCTACAGCCCGGAGATGCTTGCGCTGATAAAGGCTCTCGCCGTCCATCCGGATCTTTCCGATGAGGAAAAGACCTTCCCCTCCGTGAAGGCGGCTTACGAGGCCGCGCTTGAGGGCCTCAAGACCTGTGACGGAGAGGGCGCAGCCCCCCTTCTTGCGGATCTTACGGCCGCTTACGGCGAGTATGAAGCATGGGCCGCTTCCGGTTCCGTGAGGATCAGCTTCCAGGTGACTCTTGGAGGGGAACCGGTGGAGGATGCTGAGATCAAAGCCATCGACTCATACGGATTCCAGTACATCGCAGGTGATGGCCAGCAGTTTCTGGATCTCAAGCCCGGGGATTATGAGTTCACCGTCACAAAAGATAACCGAGTGGTTCAGGGTACTGTCACTGCGTCCTCAGAGGTCGGCCAGCAGACGGTCAGCGCGCCCCTTCCCGAGGGGACCTGGCTGGCGGACATCAGCATCAGGTCCGCAGCGGGGTCATCATCACCGGTGCTGACTCTCACAGCCGAAGAGAACTACTATACCAGAGATCTTTTCGTTCCGGATGACAGTAACTCATTCTACCCGTACATGACACTGGGGGCAGGAGACGGTACGTCAGCAGCGGCCGCGCTCTATGAACCGTATTTCTATTCCGATATGGGCAGGACTGACAAGAGGACATGGTCCAGCTACTCCACGTCCGTCGCGGGACTGTTCACAAGAGGATGCGAGAACAGCCGGGCGACCCTTGAGATCATACACCCCATAGACGGCGGACTGACCCAGAAGCAGTTCTATCATTTCGATCTCAGAAGGGTGCCTTCTGTGAAGAAGCTTTCAGTCACTGAGGATAATGGCAACAGTCCGGATCTGGGATTCGACCGCTACACAAAAGACTACGCCGTAACGGTGACATCGGATCACCTCACTGTATCCGCCTCATGCGAGTACCGCGAGGATGGAAAGCCGAGAGGCACAGCTGCGGAAGGATACAAAATATTCATTGACGGAACGGACGTCTCCGACAGCGGCGAAAGACGGGTGCCCGTATCGGATGGAAGTGTAATAACAGTCCGCCCTGAAGGACCCAATGGTGAGACGGACGAATACCATATCACGGTAAGTCTGAAAGAACCCGTTCAGGTGGTACTGGATCACCCCTTGGGAACGGACGTGAATCTGATATCAGCTTCCGGTTCGGTGATCTCGCCTGACAGCGATGACGGAAGCACCGCAGTCTTCAGCACCGCCCCCGGTGAATACAGCTGGGATACGACGCTGGAACAGTATTATCATGCCAGAGGGACATTCACCGTGACTGAAGAGGGTGCGACCCTCAGCACACTGAGCCCGGTGAAGGAGGTGCTCCTTTCGGGGCTTGAGCTCAAGGCGGGAGTCCCTGCCAACACAAAGGTGTATGATCAGAAGGAGCCTTTTGATCCGGAAAACCACCAGATCACCTGTCTGATACCCGACACTGCAGGTACCTTCTATGTCTTCCCAACAGTGGCAGACGGAGTTTCCGCCACAAGAGGCGGTTATTATGACATGTCAGGCAAGTTCAGGGAAGAGTCGGCCATTACCGGGAAATATGCCAACTGCCCGCAGTTCATAACATACGGAGGCAGGAACAACAGTCTGATCCTTAGGGTGAGCCGCGAATCACAGGGCATAACGTACTATCAGGACTATCCGGTCTCGACTTCACGTATCGCCTCTCTCGTCTCACTGAGCGCTTTCAGGCCGGAAGGCCCTTCGGTGCCGATGTATCGGAATGTGGACGGCGGAGAAGTGGTCTCAGAAACATTTGATCCAGAGGTCCTTACGTATTTTGTGAAGGTCCCGAGGTCCACGGAAGAACTCAGATTCGAGGCCTCCATATCTCAGGCAGGTCTCCGCAACAGCGAATATCTGGTCTCGCTGGGCGAAGAGACCTGGAGCAGCGTTGAAAACGGCAATAAGTTCCGGCTCAATGCGGAACTGAATACCGATTCCATGCTGGAAAACGTTAAGATCAAGGTCTCCATCCCGGAAGAGGAGAACGTGGATTCAGAGTATTCGGTATTGGTCATCAAGCTGCCCCCGGTATTCCTAAGAATAAACGTTACGCCGGAGGATTCCCTGGTATCGGTATTGGACGATACGACCGGAGAAAGAGTGGCTCAGGGAGAAGACGGGCGGTTTGAACTGCTGCCAGGCAATGATTACATCTGCTCCATAACCAGAAACGGATACGTAGGAGTGACCCGGAAGGTGAACATCACCGAGGACACAGAAATAGACGTGACGCTGGATCCCGCCCAGGAAAACAGCGGACTCAACACAGACCTGACCGAGGAGTGGCCCAGGTTCAGATTCGATGAAAACAATAACGGAGTGACAGACTACCCGCTCCCCTACGAGAGAGAAAAGGCCACGATCTACTGGGCGAACAAGATCGGAGAAGGATACGGCGCCAACGCCACCGGATGTCCGATAATGGCAGGCGGATACCTGTATACCTATGCATCCAGGACTATCCTCAAGATCGATCCCATGACGGGCAAAGCGGTGGTCTCCGGACAGATGGCGGCAGGCTCATCTTTTGCCATCAACTCGCCCACGTATGCGGACGGCATGATCTTCGTAGCCCTGTCCAACGGCAAGATCCAGGCCTTCAACGCGGAGACCCTGGAGTCACTGTGGCTGTATCAGGATCCCCTGGGAGGACAGCCCAACTGCCCCATATCCTATCGTAACGGGTATATCTATACCGGTTTCTGGGTCAGCGAGACCAAAAAAGCCAATTTCGTGTGCGTTTCGACTACGGATGAAGATCCCGCATCCGGCACAGAACTTAAGACTGCCTGCTGGACAGTCAAGGACAACGGCTTCTACTGGGCAGGCGCCTATGTGGGACCTGCAGGGTACGGGACCGACGACGAACAGGAGGACAGGACGTACATAATCGTAGGGACCGATGACGGCGACAGCGGATTCATAACTGAGGGAGGCAACCTTCTCTCGGTGGACAAGTCTACCGGCGTGGTGATCGACAGGATCGACGATGTCTGCACCGGAGACATCCGCAGCAGCATCTGCTATGATACGCAGACAGACAGGTTCTTCTTCACCTCAAAGGGCGGATATTTTTGCTCCATCAAAATAAACGAGGACGGGACTTTTGACAGGGAATCTCTGAGATCGCTTTACCTGACCAACGGTTCTGCCGATCCGGCCACACCGCCCATGAGCACATCCACGCCCTGCGTGTACAACGGCAGGGCTTACATAGGTGTTTCCGGGACGGGAGCCTATGCTTCATACACCGGACACAACATCACCGTCATCGACATAGAGCGCAATGAGATCGCATACACGGTTCCCACGCAGGGCTATCCCCAGACCAGCGGGCTGGTCACGACGGCATATTCGGATGAGGACGGATCGGTCTATGTCTACTTCTTCGATAACTATACGCCTGGTGTTCTCAGGGTCCTCAAGGACAAACCAGGGCAGACTGGACCTGACAGGACGGTGATCGAAACGGACAGCCACGGAAGTCAGCATGAGGTGGCATACTGCCTGTTCTCACCCTATGGCCCTCAGGCACAGTACGCGATATGCAGCCCCATAGCGGACGAGTACGGCAACATATATTTCAAGAACGATTCCGCATACATGATGATGGTCGGGCCCACCATCGAGAGGCTGGATGTCTCAAAGATGCCGGAAAAGAGAAAGTACGAGGCAGGCGAAGTCTTCGATCCGGAAGGAATGGAGATCACTGCCGTCTACTCCAACGGTGTGACCAGGATCATACCCTCGGACTATCTTTCCGTTCCGCAGGATCCGCTGACTTCGGATGACACAGAGATCAACATAAGGCTGGATCTGGGAGAGCACATGGTGACCTATCAGGACAAGGACGGCGTCCCCGGGACGGTATACGATCCGCCCATGGCTTCAGTACCCATCGAGGTTTCAGGCTCAGGAGGACCTCTCAGCGGAGGAATCGTAAGGATCTCGGGATCCTCCAGATTCGATACTGCCATTGCTGCAGCGGAGCACCTTAAAGAGCAAAAGAATCTGGTATCCTTCGATTCGCTGATCGTTGCCAGCGGTATGGATTTCCCGGACGCACTTTCGGCCAGTTATCTCGCTTACAAGAAAGACGCACCGGTTCTTCTTATAGGAAAAGATGCTGCAAGCATTGAGAAGGTCACGGAGTATGTAAATGAAAACCTTTCCGGCACAGGCAAGGTATACATAGTCGGCGGAGAAGGGGCGGTCACGCCTTCTGCAGCGGAGCGTATAGCAGTGGGTGAGGTCATCAGACTTGCGGGTAAAAACCGCTTTGAGACCAACCTTAAGGTGCTGAATGAAGCAGGGCTTGACGGCGAGGACCTCATCGTTGCCTCGGGATCGGGCTTTGCCGATGCGCTCTCAGCATCAGCAGCAAGGAAGCCTATCCTTCTGGTTGGAACCACTCTCACTCAGGATCAGAAAGATTATCTGGCAGATAATTCCGGTTCCATGGGAGGCAGAATATTCATCGCAGGCGGCAAGGGCGCAGTGCCGGAGAACGTTGAGAGTCAGTTGAGCGCCTTCGGGGAGATAACCAGGTTCTCCGGGACCAACAGATACGATACTTCGGTGAAGATCGCGCTGGAGTTTTTCGGCGAGGATCTGGACACAGTGGTGATCGCCAGCGGCAAGACCTTCCCCGACGGACTGTCAGGCGGCCCCTGTGCGATCTACTATGAGGCACCGCTTCTTCTTGTGGCTGAAGGATATACCGATAATCCGAGGGCCATATTCGTGAACAGCAAAGCCTACAGGCTGGTGGTCATGGGCGGTACCGGAGCGGTATCTAAAACTATCGCAGAGACGATAGCATATCCCTTAAAAGAGTAGCATAAACATGAATAAGACCCGGAGCGGATGCTCCGGGTCTTTTTAAGTCTATATTTTCAGTTTCTCTAATGCGTAGCTCATGAATTCCCGGGCTGCGGGACCCAGGTGCCTCGACTTGAGAGTTTCGATGCCGTAGGTTGTTTTGTACTGGGGATCCAGCGGCAGGATGGCCGTACGGCCGGACCAGAGCTCCGTGCAGAGCTTGTTGCAGACAGTCATACCGAGGCCGTGGCTTATCATGGAGAAGGCCACCGGATTCTCCATGGTGGTGAACCTGATCCGGGGAGTCACGTTTAGGTCCTCCAGGAGCTTGTCTGTGTCCACGTCGTGGCCAAGGGCGGGCATGATGAAGTCCTCGCTTTCCAGCCTGTTCACGGGATAGGCCAGACCCCGGCTCAGCGGATGATCCTTGGGAAGCACCGCCACCATGTCGTCGTCCCTTATGGGGGTCCAGCTGAGATCCTCCGAACCGGAGCAGGTCATGAAACCCATATCTGCGTCGCCTGTCCTGATCCAGTCCTCCATCTCCTGACGGATGCCCTCCATGATCCGGACCCGGATGCGGGGGTATTTTTTCTGAAAGCCGCTGATTATCTCCGGCAGCCAGTAGGCTGCGATGCTGGGGTAGGCGGCAACGGATACGCTTCCCACACTTAGACCCAGGATGTTGGAGGCGGTCTCGTACAGGGCGTCCTCGTTCTGCAAAAAACTCCTGACGCAGGGCATCAGGATCTCGCCGGACTCCGTCAGGCGGACGCCTTTTTTACTGCGCTCCAGAAGGGTGAGGCCCAGGTCGTCCTCCAGGGCGGTGATCAGCTGGCTAACGCCGGAAGGGGTGTAACTGAGTTTTTCGGCTGCTGCCGTCAGGCTCCCCAGCTCCGCTGCGGCCAGGAAGGCTCTTAATCTGGATGTTTCCATTGCGGTCTCCTTTTAAGCAATACTTAAAGATATGTTAATATTTTACAGTTTTACTTTCGTGAATGTCAATGGTATATTTGAGACAACAAAGGAAACTAATTCACTTGATATATTAGAGGAGGCAATGAAATGATGGAGATATTGGCAGTGATCTTTCTCACGGGATGCGCAGTGGCGGGAGCCGTCGGTTATGTCAGGGACATGGAAAACGAGATAGAGGAGCTTCAGGAGGCTCTGGCGAAGGCTTAGACGAAGGTGAATCTGACTTCCAAATGATTCCGTTTCCGGCAAGGACAGCGGAGAATTGAAAAAAGCAGGCATGGTCACATGCCTGCTTTTTGCGTATCGGGTATATTATGATCAGTCATCGAGACCGAACACGAACTCGTCCGAGATCAGCGAGGGGCCGCCCAGGATGTACGCGGTCTTGACCATGTTATCCAGAATGTAGGGGGCGTCCGCATCGGTATAGGATGAGTGGGATCCGCCGTAGAGTATGGGCGCATCCAGGGAGTAGGCCAGAAGTCCGCCTGCGATGCAGTCGGGGAAGTTGCCGCCGTAGGCGAATACCACGGTGGAAACGTAGGGCTTCAGGCCGAAGAACTCCTCAGCGACAGCCTTGGCGGTGAGGGCTCTGTCTTTTCCTGCAACTCTTGCGACCTCTCCGTCTGAATCGTATTCAGCCAGGGTGTCCTGGATATCCTGAGCAACTGCTCCGGTACCGCCTATGACGTAGATATCCTTCTTGCCTGCAGATTCGAGATATTCCTTCTGATAGTCCTCGAGCTTGCTTCCGACAATGAGTACCGGAAGACCGGTGGCGGAGGCTGTAGCTGCATCCGCGTAGTTCGCGCCGGAACATACGAGAAGGGAATCCGACTCGCCGAGGGCCTTCAGGATCTCCAGGTTGGTGTTGTATCTGGATTTTCCGGAGTATCTGGTGACGTTGTAGCCCAGTGCCTCCAGACTTGCGCTGTATTCCTCGGATACGGCTCCGTTTCCGCCGACAACGTAGACGTTGCCGCCTTCGGCCAGGTTCTCTTCGATGAAGGTGGTGGCCATGAGGCGGGACGACTCCACCTTGTTACTGATGAGAAGCACGGGTGCCTCGTTCATGATGGAAAGGGAGCTTCCGCTTAAGGCGTCGGGGAAATCATCTCCCGTGGCGATGATAACGCTGTCCACTTTCGTGAGGGAGTTGTTCGCCATGTATCTCTCTGCGACCTCAAGGGACGTCTGGTAACGAGTCTTGCCGTAGACCCTGGTGAGGATCATCTGATCAAGGAGATCGTAGATGGGGAACTTGTCATCAAGGAATCTCATGTAGGATACAAAGGCTCTGTAGCCCTGCTCAGTGGCGAGAGTGTTCACCGGGCCGTTTGCGATGTGCTTCAGTCCGGGGTTATTCCCTTCAAGCACCGCAAAAGAGCAGAGCCCGCTCATCACCGACTTGTCGTTCTTGATGAATCTCTCATCCGTTGCGGGGTCGATGCC
Organism: uncultured Peptostreptococcaceae bacterium; assembly: GCA_905235115.1. Classification (GTDB taxonomy): domain Bacteria; phylum Bacillota; class Clostridia; order Peptostreptococcales; family Anaerovoracaceae; genus RUG754. Next base: position 11,442 of record CAJOKT010000021.1, on the reverse strand, counting down.
CAGGGATGTCAGCGCGATGGCCACCATGGATGTGGATTCAGCTGTAGGCTCGCTGGTACCATCGTACATGGCTGAGAAGGTGCCGTCCTCGTTCTGGTGGTTAGACAGCCACTTGATGCCCTGATCGATCTTATCGTGGACCTCATCGTTGTCGTCATAGTAGGGTGCCAGAGCAGCTATGGTCATCGCGGTGATATCCACGTCAGGTGTGGTGCCCATGAGAGCCCAGCCACCGTCATCGAGGTAGGCGTCCGCCAGATGGTCGACCAGCACATCTCTCGTGGCAAGGTATTCGTCGGGGATGTCCTCGCATACCGGGAGATTGTAATCGTGGGAGTCCATGGCGATCAGCGCCCAGATGTAGGCATTGAGTCCCTGTTCATCAAGTTTTCTGGTATCGGCCAGATATATGAACAGATCGAAATCCGTGAAAGTCCTGGGATCGTATCCGAGGGCTGTGAGCGTCAGTATTGCCTTTGCGAAGGTCGTACACTGATATTCGGCGGAGCCGATCGTGCCCGTGCCGAGGTTGAAGTAGTCATCTACAGTCTGGAGATAGTGAGGGTTGACTTCCCTGCCGTCTCTTATCTGTTCGAAGATGAACCAGTCGCCCACCTTGAAGGAGGCGTTATCATCGTTCGCCATGAGTGTGGCAGCCTTTTCGACCAGCATCTCATAGACGTCGTTGATCGCTGCTTCATCCGCATAGACGGCGGAGCCGACCTGCGGGACCATGCAAAAGAGGAGAGCTGCGATCATGAGAATACTGAATACTTTGCTTTGAAACAGTCTTTTCTTCATAATTCCTCCTTTAATAATGATTCATAAGGCTTCATATAAAATAAAGACCACGGCCAAAATGCCGTGACCGACCTTACACTCAACAATGTACCATCGGAGCGCCGGAAAGTCAATTCCCCGGGGCTGTCCCGGGGAAGAAATCAGGGCTCCAGAATGCCGTATTTCTGCTTGACCCGGTCGAGTTTTTTGAGCAGGGGGTTGGCCAGGAACCATATGAATACGAAGGACGAGGTGGCGTGGACCAGGTTCACGGGGATCCCCGCCGCATATATGGCCAGAGCCGCCTCCCAGTCGATCTCCTGTAAGTCCATGCTGACGGACTGAACGATGGTGGACGTATCCATTATGGGCCCGTAGATCATAAGGGTCGCAAGGAAGCCGTACACTGCCATGAGCTTCACGTTGGCATGTCTGCCGTGCCTGCATTTCCTGAAGATCAGGCCTCCGATGAATCCGATGATGCCGAAGGCGAACATCTGCCATGGCGTCCAGGGACCCTGACCGAAGAGGAAGTTGGACACAAGGGCTGCCGTGGCTCCCGTAAGGAAGCCGGCTTCCGGGCCCAGAGCAACTCCGGATATAATCACGATGGCTGCCACCGGCTTGAAGAAGGGCAGCATGAAGAATGCAGCGCGGCCCACCACCGCCAGAGCAGCCATTACGGCGATCACTATGATCTCTCTAGCTTCCGGGCGTCTGTTCTCAAACACAAGAAAGAAGGGCACCATTGAAAGTATCATTACTGAAAGAGAGATGAAGTATATGCTCCTGTCCTGAAGGAAGAGGACGCCGAAGGCTATGACCAGAGGAATGGCGACCACAACCAGGATCAGGCCGATGACGGTCCTTTTGCTTAAGCCGGGGTCTTCGGTCTCCACCTTTAATATATACTGTTCCGCTTCGTACTCGGAACGGGTGTCCAGAAGCTGCTCCAGCATGAAGACAAGAATGACGCCGAAGATCACCAGCGAGTAAGCGTAGGGAGTAAGCTGCATGGAGCTTTCGAGGGTATAACTCATAAAGTTGTCGGGCTTCCCCGTAAGAAGACCGATGAGCTTGTTGGAATCCATCATGAATGAGAAGGCATAGACCGTGAGAAGCGCGTTCCACAGGAAGGCTATGCGCCCGGGAAGAGCGGCTCTTACTTTGATGAGGAAGGCCAGCACGATGAACACAAGGGTCAGCACTGCACCTATGACGGCGCCGATCCTGAGGATGTTCAGGTTCTGAAGGGCTGCCTGAAGCACCGTATCCGGATAACCGAAGTATTCTGCAAGACCCTCCTCCATGTCCGCCATGTGGAAGACGCTGGCCTTGAAGGTATAGCCGGTGTACCTGAGTTCAGGAACGGAGAACCAGGGCAGGACCAGAAGAGTCAGCAGCTCGTAGAGCGCAGCAAAAACAGGTATCAGGGCAAGGGTGTCCATGCCCCGGGCCTTCTGACTGTCCCGGTTCTGCAGTTTTATGGGTGCTTTCTTCATGTCGGTGTCAGTCTTCTCCAGGGCTGTCATCACTTTGGCCGGCAGCCTGTACTCCTTCAATTACGTCCTCTGCGGTGACAGCATCGGGCATCCACTTCCTGGCCATTCGGTTGGCAGCGGTGGTGTAGAAGCTGTTTCCGGCGAAAAATTTCCTGGCGCCGGAACCGGTGACGATGTTTCCGTTGAAGAAAAGGTGGCACACGTCGCCGTATTCAGCGCAGAATTCTATGTCATGGGAGACCATGATCAGGGTCTTGCCCCCGGATGTGAGTTTTTTGAAAATATCTGCCAGCTTCTTCTTGTAGAATCCGTCGATACCCTTGGTGGGTTCGTCCAGAAGCAGTATCTTGGGATCCAGCAAAAGTATCTTGGCCAGAGCCGCCCTCTGCTGTTCTCCTCCGGAAAGGTCGTAGGGGTGTGAGTCCAGCTTATCGGAGATCTCCATGAGTTCCGCCGCGTGAAGGGCTCTGGCCCTCATCTCTTCGTCGCTCCGGGCCCTGCCCAGCAGGGACTTGAGGGAGGGGCGCTCCAGCATCTCCAGAAGGTCGTCCATGACAGTGTCCTTGACAAAGAGACTCTGGGGATTCTGGGGAAGTACTCCCAGGATCCTGGTGTGCAGGTCCTTGCCGTAGGAGGTGATGGGCTTGCCGTCTATGAGTATTTTGCCCCGGTAGGGTCTGAGCAGTCCGCCAAGGATGGAAAGGGTGGTGGTCTTGCCCGTGCCGTTTCCGCCCAGGATGCAGGTCAGCTGCCCGCGGCCTGCCTTGAAGTTCAGGTCCTGCACCACGTCGGGCAGGTCCTTCTCGTACTTGAACCAGACTTCCTTCGCCTCCAGGATGGTGTCGGCAGGCTCGGCAGCCGTGTCATCGAGCTTCGCGAAGGCGTCCTTCAGGAAGGTACTGTCATCCGCACCTTCGGCTCTCAGCCTGCGCTCCAGCCACTCACGGCCCTCCCTGACTGTGACGGGGGTGGAGCCGGTGCCGTCCAGAGCATCGTAGATCCTCATGGGCACGGGCATGGCGTGGAACATGTCGTTACCCTTCAGCAGACTTCCCATCTTCTCGGGGGAGTCCAGGGCCAGGATCTCTCCGCCGTCCATGACCATCAGCCTGTCGGCGTAGGAGACCACTTCCTCCAGCCTGTGCTCCACCAGGACGATGGTGGTGCCCAGCTCCAGATTGATCTTTCTGAGGGTCCCGAGAAACTCACCTGCCGCCAGGGGATCCAGCTGGCTGGTGGGCTCGTCCAGGAGCAAAATATCCGGCTGCATGGTCATGACGGAAGCCAGGTTCAGTATCTGTTTCTGACCGCCGGAAAGCTCGTCCACGTTCTTCATGAACCAGGACTGTATGCCGAAGAAGCTGGCCATCTCAGCAACTCTCAGGCGGATGACTCCCGGGTCGTAGCCCAGATTCTCCATGCCGAAGGCCAGCTCGTGCCAGACCTTGTCTGTGACGATCTGGTTGTCCGGACTCTGGAGGACGAAGCCTATGCGGGAGGCCTGCTCCCTTACAGAGATCCCGGCCAGGTCCCTTCCCTCGAAGAGGACGGATCCGGACCTGGAACCGTAGGGGGTGATGGCTGTTTTGAAGTGCCTGAGCAGGGTGGACTTGCCGCAGCCCGACTTCCCGCAGATCACCAGAAACTCGCCTTCGGATATGGTGAAGGAGATGTTTCTGAGAGCGGGCTCAGTGTGTTTCGGGTATGTGAAGTTCAGATCCTTGAATTCAAATAACGGTGTCATTTTGTATCCTCTTCCAGTGCAGATCTTCGCTGACGCCCATGATGACGGGGGTCAGACAGAACAGGGCGTAGACCGCGAAGCATGTTACGGCCCGCCAGTCCGGAGCGTTTATGGTGAACAGCGGATAGTACAGGATGTACACCCAGCGTGATCTTATCATGAGTATTACGGCTATGATCTCGGCTGCCATGACAGCAAGAGTGAGCCTGTCGCGGCTGTCCAGCCGGTAGATAGAGTAATTGGTCCTGCCCCGGAGCCCGTAGCCGCGGGACTTCATGGAATCAGCAGTCTCCACAGAATTCTCCAGAGCCCAGGTGACCGCTATGCTGAATATGGTCATGCCGTGGGCCAGCTTCTGGCGGATGGTGCCGTTGGTCAAGTCCCGTCCCACGCAGAGCTGAGCCTGACGGATCCTTTTGATCTGGGACATGAACCGGGGCACGAACCGCATGGTCATGGACAAAAGAAGGGCGGCCGCCGGGAAGCTTTTGGAGAATAGGTACATGAACTTATCGGAGGTCATGACCTCCTGAAAGGAGGCGAACCAGGTGATCACCCCTGCAAGCATGAAGCCTGCGCCCAGGCCGTAGAATATGGCTTCCAGGGTCACCGGGTTTCCGTTTGGGAGATACCAGAGCATGGTCTCTCCCTGGTGCACGATGAGGGGGTTGATCACAGATGCCAGGATCACTGCAGGCAATATAAACAGGGCGATCTTCCCGAAGGAAGCTCCGCCCTTTAGATACACATAATAAACTACGGCCGCGGCAAGGCCGATGGCCAGGAACACAGGATGCAGGTAAAAAACCGGAATGCCTATGGCAAACAGGTAGAATACAAAGCTGATGAGCGGATGGCAGGAGGAAAAGGTATCCATGACTATTAAAGATCCCTGCCCAGGTCGCAGGTATAACTGAAGATGACTCTGTCGCCGTCGGACAGCGGGATGACGCTGGCCCCGTAGTTGGGATAGGTGCCGTTTATGGAATACATCCAGCCGGAGTAGGGTCCGCAGTCGAATTCATAGAGGTTGTTGATCCCCCTTATGTATGCGGAATCGTAGAGACTGTTGTACTCTGCGTCCATCTGGATGCCGGCTGCCTGCATCGCGGCTCTCAGTACATCGTAGGCGCTCTGGCCCTGAGTGAATTTAACGTAATTGGAATAGATGACGCCGCCGGAGGGAACAAGGTGTTCCTTGCCTTCCGTAAGGTCATCCATGTTGTTAAGGATGGTGTGGCACTCCACCTCCAGATAGCAGGTGTACTGCTCAGGTTCTGAAGGCGTGGAGGGAGTTGTGTCATCGGAGCCGGAACTGCCCGTACCGGAGGACGAACCGGAGCCGGAAGATGAACCCGAGCCGGAACTGCCGGGATCCGAGCCGGAACTGCCGGAACCGGAAGATGAACCGGAGCCGGAGGCCGAGGTCTGACCCTGAGAACCGCTTCCCGTGGGATCACCTGACACTGCGCTTTCGGCTGAGCCGGACTCTTCGGTCTCAGCCTCAGTCTCCTCGGTATTCTCCTCAGGCTCTTCTTCCTGAGGATCCCCCGCATTCTCCTCTTCCGTGGTCTGCACATCTTCGGTGTTGCTCAGTTCTGCCGCCTCCCGGGCGAGCTCATCCACCTGACTTCTGTAAAGGGTGGGGATGAATACTGCCGCCACAGCCACGCAGAGGACGAGGGAAAACAGCGCCCTGCGGTGCCTGGATATGAAATCTTTGAATTTGGATCCGTTCTGTTCCATGTCTGCTCCCAAATATGATCAAGGGTAAAAAACCCCACATCCCGACACTTTATAGTAGCATCGGCGTGGCGTTTTGTCAATGAGACCAGTGGCAGGGAGAAGACCGGCCCGGGAGTCGGATTTTTTGCTTCGGCCGCAAACGGCATATGGGAAAGGAGGGCGGTATATGGTATAATATAGCCATGGATATGAAGAACCTTAATCAAGAACAAAGAGAGGCGGTCATGCACACTGAGGGACCGCTTCTGATACTGGCGGGAGCAGGCTCCGGCAAGACCCAGACCATGACTCACAGGATAGCTTACCTGGTGGAGCAGGGAGTCAGCCCGTATAACATCCTGGCCGTGACCTTCACCAACAAGGCTGCGGCGGAGATGAAGGAGAGGGTCTACAGGCTGGCGGGACACTGCCCCGGCATGTGGGTCATGACTTTCCACGCAATGTCGCTGAGGATACTCAGGGCGCACCACACAGAGGCGGGCTGCGGCCCCGGCTTCGTGGTCTACGACACGGTGGACCAGAAGACCGTCATGAAGAACGTCTTAAAGGACCTGAACGTGGACCAGAAGCTTTATCCCGTGGCCCTGATGCTATCGGTGATAAGCAAGCTCAAGGAGCAGGACACGGATCCGGAGGAGTTCCTCGCCTCCGAGCCCAACATGCCCCGCACTAAAACATACTATAATATATATAAGGCCTACGAGAGGGAGCTCAGGAAGAACGACGCTATGGACTTCGACGACCTGCTCTTAAAGGCCTATCATCTTTTGCGCGATCATCCCGATATACTGCAGGAATATCGGGACCGCTTCAGATACATAATGGTGGACGAATATCAGGACACCAATCACATCCAGTACGAGATCATACGCCTCCTGGCCTCCCAGCATCGTAACCTCTGCGTGGTGGGCGACGACGACCAGGCTATCTATGAGTGGCGCGGAGCGGACATCAGGAACATCCTGGACTTCGAGCGGGACTTCCCCGGGGCCAAGGTAGTGAAGCTGGAACAGAACTACAGATCCTACAAGAATATTTTGGACTGCGCCAACTCCGTGATCCGCAACAACCGCTCCAGAAAGAGCAAAAAACTCTGGACCGACAAGGGCACAGGGGATAAGGTGATCTACTGCAGGCTGGATACGGACAAGGAAGAGGCGGAGTACGTTGCCCGGGAGATCGAATTCCTGAAGAAACTGGGGAGGACCGAGGACGACATCGCGGTGCTCTACAGAGCAAACCGCCAGTCAAGGCCTTTTGAGGACGCGCTCAGAAAGAGGAAGATCCCCTACCAGGTGCTTTCGGGCTTCAGCTTCTACGAGCGCAAGGAGACCAAGGACATGATCAGCTACATGCGTCTTGTGGTGAACCCCAGGGATGATGTGGCTCTGGAGAGGATAATCAACGAGCCGAAACGAGGCATCGGACCTACCACCTTCGCCAAGTACAAGGCTCTGGCCCAGGTGAACGGAGTAAGTATATTCGAGTGCCTGAGAGATGATGAGACGCTGGAATCCGTGCCGAAGAAGGCAAGAGAGTCGCTCCGCACCATGCTGGACCTGATACAGGAATGCTCCGATGACATGGACAGCCTGAGCGTCACAGAGATATATGACATGCTGCTGGTGAAGACCGGATACATGCCGGCACTGGAGGCAGAGGGCACCACCGAGGCGGAAGCCAGGATGGAGAACCTGATGGACTTCAGATCGTATATTTACGATTATGAGAAGGAAAAGCAGGATGCAGGGGAACAGCCGTCTCTCGGCGAGTTTCTGGAGAGAGTGTCCACTGCAAGCGACACAGACAAGTACGATGAGGATGCCCCAAAGGTGACCCTCATGACCCTACACTCCGCCAAGGGACTGGAGTTCCCCGTGGTTTTCATGCCGGGCATGGAGGACGGGCTTTTTCCAAGCTTCAAATCCATGGATTCAGACAACGGCATCGAGGAGGAGAGGAGACTATGCTACGTGGGAATGACCAGAGCCAGAGAGAAACTGATCCTGACCTCCGCAGGATACCGGGTGAACTTCGGAAAGGGAGACTATACCAAGGAATCCATGTTCCTGGACGAGATAGACAGAAGATATCTGGAGGTCCACGGCAACGCTTTCAGACCCGCAAGGCGTGAAGAGGAAAGAAGGCTCAAGACCATGGACTGGGAGCTGGACGGCTTTGCGAGACCTTTCAAGGGCTCAGCGGCGGCGGACCCCTTCCGTGCAGTAAAGGAAGATATAAAGAAGCAAACGTTCACGGACAGTTTTAAGGCCGGCGACCGGGTGACCCATCCCAAATTCGGGTTCGGTATGGTCACAGGTGTGACAGGCAAGATCGTGGAAGTGAATTTTGAATCAGTTGGCACCAAGAAACTGGCGCTGGGACTTGCGCCCCTCAAAAAAGTCTGAGGAGACCGGAACAATGGCAGAACAGTTAGACATGTTCAACGTAATGAAAGAAGCTACGGAGACCGCCAAGGACAGCCCCCTGGTGACCGAGATGAAGGCCCTCATCGACAAGCTCAATGAGGCCTCCCGGGCGTACTACGCCGAGGGCGAGGAGATCATGACCAACAAGGAGTATGACGCTCTTTACGACCGGCTGCAGGAATTGGAGGAGACCACCGGCATAGTGTTCAGCGCCAGCCCTACACAGAACGTTGGCTACGAGGTCCAGAGCCAGCTTCCCAAGGAGGCGCATCCCCAGCGGATGCTTTCCCTGGACAAGACCAAGGACAGGGAGGCGCTTAGTGCTTTTGCGGGGGACCACGACTGCCTGCTCAGCTGGAAGCTGGACGGCCTGACAGTGGTGCTCACTTACAGAGACGGTGAGCTTTTCAAGGCGGTGACCCGGGGAAACGGCGAGGTTGGAGAGGTGATCACCAACAACGCCAGAGTTTTCGACAACATACCTCTTAAGATAGACTTCACCGGAGAACTGGTGCTCAGAGGCGAGGCTGTCATAACCTACGCCGACTTCGAACTGATAAACCAGACCATAACCGACGACGGCGCAAAATACAAGAACCCCAGGAACCTCTGCTCCGGATCTGTCAGGCAGCTGGATCCGGGGATCACGCGGGCGAGACACGTGAAGTTCTTCGCCTTCGCCCTGGTGTCCGCGGAAGGACTGGAGTTCAGGACCAGAGAGGAGCAGTTCGACTGGCTCAGCGACCGCGGATTCAAGGTGGTGGAGCACAGAACGGTAAACGGAGACACGGTGGCGGACGGCGTGGAGTGGTTCGCCGCCCACATAGCGGATAACCCGGTGCCCTCCGATGGACTGGTGCTCACCATCGACGACATAGCCTACGCCAGGTCTCTGGGGACCACAGCCAAGTTCCCCAGGGATTCCATAGCCTTCAAGTGGCAGGATGAGACGGCGGAGACCACCCTCAGGGAGATCGAGTGGTCCGCTTCCCGCACGGGGCTCATAAACCCCATAGCGGTGTTCGATCCGGTGGAATTGGAGGGGACCACGGTGTCCAGAGCCTCCGTCCACAACATCTCAGTCATGCGTGAACTGGGCCTGGGGATCGGCGACAGGATCACAGTGTACAAGGCGAACATGATCATCCCGCAGATCGCAGAGGACCTGGACAAGACCGGAAGCATTGAAGTGCCGGGCACCTGTCCGGTGTGCGGAGGGGAGACCACGGTGGTAAACGAGAACGGGGTAGAGACACTGTACTGCAGGAATCCCCGCTGCCCCGCCAAGCAGATCAAGGGCTTCGCCCACTTCGCTTCCCGGGACGCCATGAACATTGAGGGACTTTCGGAACAGACCCTGGAGAAGCTCATCGACATCGGAGTGGTCAGGGAGCCTGCGGATATCTGGCACCTGATGGAGCACAGAGAAAAGATCGTTTCCATGGACGGATTCGGTGAGATATCCCTCAAGAACCTGGTGAACGCGGCGGAAAAGGCAAGAGACGTACAGCCTGCGGCCTTCCTGTACTCCCTGGGGATCCCAAACTTCGGCAGGGCAAACGCCATCTTGATCGCAAAACACTGCAGGAACAACTGGCAGGCGATGCGTGACCTTACCAGAGACGAGCTGCTGACCATCGACGGCATCGGAGAGGTCATGGCGGACGCCTATACCGGATTTTTCAAGGATGATGAGAAGAACCGCATAGTGGACGATCTCCTTAAGGAGGTCAGGCTGGATGAGAACTATGAAGAGGGCGGCAACCTTCTCACGGGACTGACCTTCGTGATCACGGGAAGCCTTGAGACATATCCCAACAGGGATGCCTTGGTGCAGGATATCGAGGCCCAAGGGGGCAAGACCGCAGGGTCTGTATCTTCCAAAACATCCTATCTAATCAATAATGATCTCCTGTCCAACTCGGGCAAGAACAAGAAGGCCCGGGAACTGGGCATCTCCGTCATATCCGAGGAGGATATGGTCAGGTGGCTCAGAGAAGGGGTCAGACCGGAGTAGTGAGATGGTAACAATTCAAAAGGGAACTGACGTACTGTTATTATCATTAAGAAGTCTGACATCCATTGATTGACAGCATCAAGGAAACAGCATAAAATTGTGATAGTTGAACACTAACTATAGAATTAATACCGCAGAAGTAATATATCGGGAGGAGAAAGATGAGAAGATATATGAGCAGGATCGCACTTTTGTTATCCGTCCTTATGCTGCAGTTCCTGGTGCCATACGACGTAACAGGAAGAAGAGCCTGTTGAGAACGAACAGCCTGCGACTGAACTCACAGGTCATGAGGATGAAGTCGAATTCACTCCTGAAATATCCGCATTGCTTGGTTCCTTGAATTATACTGAAGAGGAGCAGGGAGAACATTCCATGCTCCTTTTTGAATTGTCTGACAAAAGATGTGAGCCTGATTCCAAGCACTTTATGGGAAACGACAGGACGTTCAAAGCAGTGAAGTATCCCTTCGCCGTACATTACCGGTTGTCAGAAGACGGTGAATACATCGACATAGATAACCGCATGTATGAAAAGGCTGCTGAAACGGAAGAAGAGATACTTCTCACAAGAGCCCTTGCAGGAGAAGAACAGCCGTCATATATTTCATTCTTCCCCGCATCATCACCCATAAAGGCAGCGATATCTCCTGACACAGAGGGAAGATATCTGGCGGCCATAGAGAATGACGGACACATCCTCTCCTGGAACTATGAAGAAGTACATGAAGGTCTGTACATGGAAGTTACAGAAGGGAGAAATGAGCAGGAAGAGGAACCTTCGGAAACAGATCCCGGGGTATCAGTGGATGATCCTTCAGAAGGAGACAGTGGAGATGTTCCGGAAGAACCCGCGGACAGATCTTCGGAAGATACATCTTCAGATGTTCAGGATCGGGAAGACCTGACAGATGATGATACATCAGAGACCTTGTCTGAAGACACTGAAGATACTGATGAAATGACAGATCCGGTTAGATCTTCCGTCAAGGCAGAGCCCCTCATTCTCATCCAGGAAGATGAAGAGCTCCCCGCAGAACGTGAAGCAGTGAGATATGTAGCTTCCGGCCTTGCCTTCAGGAACATCGGTGAAAGCACGAGCCTTGAGTACATCCTTTCATCCGACGTCATGGAGGAGAGCATAGTTCTGGAAGATGTGAGCGCAGCTCACAGTTATCATATAGTCTACAACATAGGTGATCTTTCTGTTGAACAGATATCATCA
>CAJOKT010000020.1 GCA_905235115.1 uncultured Peptostreptococcaceae bacterium | reverse complement strand
GGGGTTTGACCCTGCCTGAGAGCCGATTTTTTTCTACAGGCAGGGCGAAGTTGGGGTTTGACCCTGCCTGAACGCTGATTTTTTCTCACAGGCAGGGCGGACTTGGCTTTCTGCCCTGCCTGAACGCTGATTTTTTCTCACAGGCAGGGCGGACTTGGCTTTCTGCCCTGCCTGAACGCTGTTTTTTTTCTACAGGCAGGGCGGAATTGGGACTTGACTGGGCCGTACGTCCTGAAACATTTTTTAAAGAATAAGGCGTACCGGAGCAGGAGAACCTGCTGCATAGAAAAGAATTTCACTCTGACTATTAAAAAGAGAGGGCGCCTCTCAAGGTCAAAATTCATGACCTTTTGGGGCGCCCTCATTTCATTGCAGAGGATGCCGGTTCCGATCAGGCTCTTGCGTGGTTGGATCCACCTGCCGTGCGTACACGGCCACCGGGTCCGACCGGGATCTCTACAGCTCTGATATTATGATTTCTTCCACCTTTTTGGGAAGCTCCGCCAGTTCCTTTCGGCTCAGTCCCGCAGTTTCCATCACCGGGTGGATCACAACTCTGAAGGATTGGTTCTCCCTGATGTTTCCGGTCTCCTCGTAGAGCCTGTAGGTGCCGGATATGGTAACAGGCAGCACCGGGCACCTGGCCTTGGTTGCCAACTTCAGGCTTCCGGCTTTGAATTCGCCGGGCACGGGGCCGCGGCTTCTGGTCCCTTCCGGGAATATGCACATGGAAAACCCCTGCTTCACCAACTCCGCCCCTTCCGAGATGGTCTTCAGGGACGACCTGGCATCTCCGCGATCTATGAGCAGGCCCCTGGTCCTTGTGATCCACTTGCTGAACACCGGGATCTTGCCCAGTTCGGCCTTTGCCACGAACCCCACCTGAAAAGGCATGACGTTCATGATCGCGGGAATGTCCACGTAGCTCTGGTGATTGGATATCACCACCACCGGTCCCGATCCGGGCAGGTTCTCCGCTCCTTCCACTTCCGCTTTCCAGCCGAACCTGTCAAGGACCTCCCCGCTCCAATACTGCTCCAGTTCGTAGATGAAAGCTATTTCATCTTCCGTTTTTCCTTCTTCCCTCAGGCACTCCAGGGTCTTTGCGTACTTGCCCCCCTCAAGCACGGTGCCGGCTACCTTTCCAAGGGCTCCAATGGTCTTTAATGATTTCATGGATACATTATACCACGGCTAAAGCCGCCGGGGGCGGATTTTTTGCATGGCAGGGACGCAAAACATCTGACCGCTGCGATCTTCCCCGACCCCCGCAGCCCCGGGAAAATTATAATACCCCCAAGTAAAAGCGGCCCCGGGCGCACAGGGCGTCTCGGGACCGCCAGGGTGGGCATTATTATAACTGTATCTGTTTTTCGTAGTAGGGGAGCAGGGCCACCTCCAGGTTGCCGTTTCTTTCCCTCAGCTCGTCGATGAATCTCTTCTCCTGAGAGGAGTCCTTCATTTTGACCCTGAAGGAGAGCTTGAACATGGAGCCCATGGCCGTGGTCTTGACTCCGTCAGGCTCGTGGCAGGTCAGATACCGATCGAACACATCATCGAAGACCGTGACGTAATCCAGAGACTCCGGGATCGTGATCTTCAGGAGGCGTTCTTCGGCGCCTCCGTGCTCGAATATGGGAAGGGCGGAGATCAGGTTGAACACCGCGGCCAGTCCCAGCAGGATGATCACGCCGTAGGCCAGGTAGCCCATGCCGAATGCGATGCCGGAACTCATGGCGATCAGGATGGCCGCAAGCTCATCTGCGGACCCCTGGGCAGACCTGAATCTGATCAGGCTGAAGGTGCCGCCCATGGCTATGCCTGCGCCGATGGAGCCGGATACGAAGGTTATTACCGTTGCGATGGCAAACGGCATGATCGCGGTTACAAGGAAAAATCTTTTGGTGGACCTTACCCGAAACGACATGAGCCATGAGAACAGCAGTCCCGAAAGAAGGGATACTCCCGCCATCATGAAAAACGCCTGTGCTGTAAGTGTTGAAGTATATATAGTATCGAACATCGTTTTACCCATCCTTTTCTTATATCTATGCTAAGCGGCGTGCCCCAGTCCCGCGGCCCTGCGGTCCTGCGCCGCGCCGGTAAAATTTACGGTCCCTCCGGCCTTTTTCATCATTTTCTTGTAGGCTTCTCCGTACTTGGAGAAGCTGGTTTTGTAGATCTTTCCTTCAGAAAGGATCCTGCAAAGCCAGAGCGGCATCGCCTGCTGGACCTTGATTTCCATGACGCAGGATCCGTTGGGAAGCAGACTCTCGCCCTCCATCGATGTGGAGAGGTTCAGGTCGTGATCTCTGTACCTGGGGTCGAAGTCCAGGGTTATCCTCAGATCACCGCCCGGCTGGAAGTATGCGATCCGGTCGTAGATGATCAGGCAGGCGGGGCTCAGGCTCTTATAGAAATCTCTGAAGTATTCCAGCTCGCGGGCGATTTGATTCCCGCAATTTTTTCCGTTGGTTGTTTCAGTGCCGTCCAGGACACTTCCTCCCGCGAAAAACCGTTCTGCTCCGGAGATATCGGTGGATATGCGTCTCTTGTACACCTCACCTTTGGCTTTGCGCTTGATCTCAAGGAAGACCGGGCTGTCCTCTGTGGCCAGGCCGTAGGACCTGACCCTGATCTTTTCCTTGAAGGGGGGCTTCTCGATTGAGTTCGCGATGAGCCTCTTGTCCGGTGTGTCGTAGTACAGTGACGCGATCTGTGTAAGGCCGTACTCGTCGGGCTTCATGTGCTCTTCGATGGCGTCCCTTATATATTTTGTCTGGGAGGGATCAAGCACGTATTTGATCTCCGTCCTCTTCATAACTTCTATTGGATTCTTTACGACTGTCATAGTGTTTCCTCCTCGGTACCCGCTTTTGATGGTACAAGGATAACAATGATTCCTTGAAGAAAGGTTGAAGATCTTTAATTTTTTGCGCAAAAAATCAATGCCCCCGCAGGATCTTCCCGCAGGGATATATTTTGCAATGTTTTAGCACTCTCACCTTGACAGTGCTAACAAAATATGTTAATATGCTTTCAGAGCCTGAAAGAGGCGCAAAAAATTTTGTTAAATCTACCTTTATATACATCGGAAGACACCGGAAAGGAGGTGTGGAAATGAATATCAACAAGTTTACCCAGAGGTCGCTTCAGGCCGTGCAGGATCTGGAGAAGACCGCATACGAATTCGGGAATCAGGAGGTGGAGCAGGAGCACCTGCTGTACAACCTTCTGAATCAGGAGGACAGCCTCATACTGAAGCTTTTGGAGAAGATGAGCGTTCCAAAAGAGCAGTTCATGTCCGACCTGACCGCCCAGCTGGACCGCAAGGTCAAAGTCTCCGGAGGTCAGCTTCAGATGGGCGTCTACCTGAACAAATCACTGGCCTATGCCGGGACTATCGCGGAGAAGATGGGAGACGAGTACGTCTCCGTAGAGCATCTTTTCCTGGCCATGATCAGAGAGCCCAATCCCGACATGAAGAGACTCTTTGCAAAGTACGATATCACCAACGAGAAGTTCCTGGAGGCTCTCTCCACCGTGAGGGGCAACCAGAAGGTCATGACCGACAACCCGGAGGCCACCTATGAGTCCCTGGAGAAATACGGCACGGACCTGACGGACAAAGCCAGAAATCAGAAGCTGGATCCGGTCATCGGCAGAGACACCGAGATCAGAAATGTGATCCGTATCCTTTCCCGTAAGACCAAGAACAACCCGGTCCTCATCGGCGAGCCCGGAGTGGGCAAGACCGCCGTGGTGGAGGGATTGGCTCAGAGGATAGTCAAGGGCGACGTGCCTGAAGCCCTGAAGGACAAGACCATATTCTCACTGGACATGGGTGCCCTGGTGGCAGGCGCCAAGTACAGAGGCGAGTTTGAGGAGAGGCTCAAGGCCGTCCTTCAGGAGGTCGTCTCCTCAGAAGGCAGGATCATCCTCTTCATAGACGAGCTGCATCTGATCGTGGGCGCCGGCAAGACCGACGGCGCTATGGACGCTGGCAACATGCTGAAGCCCATGCTGGCAAGAGGCGAGCTGCACTGCATCGGCGCCACCACCCTTGACGAATACCGCAAATACATTGAGAAGGACGCGGCACTTGAGCGTCGTTTCCAGCATGTGCTGGTGGACGAGCCCACGGTGGAGGATACCATATCCATCCTGAGAGGTCTTAAGGAGCGCTACGAGGTCTTCCACAAGGTGAAGATCACCGACAGTGCTCTGGTGGCCGCGGCCCAGTTAAGTGACAGGTACATAACCGACCGGTACCTGCCCGACAAGGCCATCGACCTGATGGACGAGGCCTGCGCACAGATCAAGACAGAGATGGATTCCCTTCCGGTGGAGCTGGACGAGATGAACCGCAAAATAACACAGATGACCATCGAGGAGACCGCCCTCAAAAAGGAATCCGACCAGCTTTCAAAAGACAGGCTGGAGGATCTTCAAAAGAACCTGGCGGAGCTCAAGGAACAGTTCGCCTCCCGCAAGGCTCAGTGGGAGAACGAAAAGGCCTCCGTGGACAAACTGTCCCAGCTTAGAAAGACCAGAGAGGATCTGAACCGTCAGATAGAGGACGCCGAAAGGCGCTACGATCTGGACAGTGCAGCAGAACTAAAGTACGGAGAGCTTCCCAAGGTAGAAAAAGAACTGGCCGAAGAGGAGGCCAGAGTCAAGAGCGAGGACCTGAGCCTGGTCCACGAGGCAGTGACAGAGGATGAGATCGCCCGGATAATATCCCGCTGGACAGGCATTCCCGTGGCCAAGCTGACAGAAGGCGAGCGCGAAAAGATTTTGAGTCTGGGAGACGACCTCCACAAAAGAGTCATCGGCCAGGACGAGGCGGTGGCCAGAGTCACCGACGCCATCATCCGCTCCAAGGCCGGCATCAAAGATCCCGGGAAGCCCATAGGGTCGTTCCTCTTCCTGGGGCCCACCGGCGTAGGCAAGACCGAGCTTGCCAAGTCTCTGGCGGAGAGGCTTTTCGATGACGAGAACAACATGGTAAGGATAGATATGTCCGAGTACATGGAGAAGTTCTCCGTGTCCAGGCTGATCGGGGCGCCTCCGGGATACGTGGGCTACGAGGAGGGCGGCCAGCTCACCGAGGCGGTGCGCCGCAAACCCTACTCCGTGGTGCTCTTCGACGAGATCGAAAAGGCCCACCCTGACGTGTTCAACGTTCTCCTGCAAGTGCTGGATGACGGCCGTATCACCGACTCTCAGGGCCGCACCGTGGACTTCAAGAACACCATCCTGATCATGACATCCAACATCGGAAGCGAGTATCTCCTGGACGGCATCACACCGGAAGGGGACATTACGGAATCCGCGGCAGCAGCCGTTCAGGAGGATCTCAGAGCCCACTTCAGGCCCGAGTTCCTGAACAGGCTGGATGAGATCATCATGTTCAAGCCCCTGACCAGGCAGAACATCTCCGGAATAGTGGACCTGCAGGTGGCAGACCTGAACAGGCGTCTCAAGGACCGTCAGATCCAGATCGAGCTCACCCCCGCCGCAAAAGATTTCATCGCGGGCGCAGCCTACGACCCGGTCTACGGTGCGAGACCACTCAAGCGTTACATCCAGAAGAACGTGGAGACCCTGTCCGGAAGGCTGATCCTCTCGGGAGAAGTCCGCGAAGGCTCCACCATCGTCATAGATGCGGACGAGAGCGGAGAGCTGAAGGCGGAAGTGAAATAGAGGCGATCCGCCAGACCAAGACAAAACATACCCGGCCGTTACATTCGGCCGGGTACTTTTAATGTCAAACCCGTTCAGGTATGTGTTCTTTACGAGAATCCCATGGCTATCTTCAGAAAATAGTCGCTTAACACAGCCGGGCCTCCCAAAGCATAAGCGCCGGAAGCGCCGCTGCCTGTGTAATACGCCCTGGCTTGATCGGTATATGTTCTTCGGGCCGATGCTCTCCGGGTATATTTTTTGCTCTTCCGTAAGGCTTGAGCCGTTCACGAGAAGTATGGCTTTGCCCGTTGCCGAAGCAGCAGCGGCATCCGGGAAATCACGGCCGGAGCAAACCAGCAGTTCGTCCCCGACTCCTATCTGCTCCAGTATCTCGATGTTGGTCCCATATCTGCCGGCTCCCGCACAGCGTATCACATCAAATCCACGGCCTTTGACAGCGTTTTCGAAGTCCTCGGAGATCATGCCCGTGGCAACCACGATATTGTCCAGCTGGCTTATTCCGGACAATTCCACGTCTACTTCAGAGATAATCAGCGATGTCTCTTTATCGTCACTTTCTTACTGTACCAGGCTTTCGGCCACAGCCTGAAGCGCCTTAATAAGCGGATCGTATAACTCATGGGGCGGTATGCAGTACTCCACTTCTTTCTCCCCGTCGTCGGTATTCCAGGTGAGCTTGAAGATGTATTTATTTGGGCCGTCCAGGATCTCCATCTCCGGTTCTGAGGGATCCCTGGCCTCCGGAACATATTCTTTAAGCTCCGGAATTATGGGCTCTATGGCATCCATAATGACCCTCCACTGAGCTTCCCTTAAGGGAGCATTGTTCACCTCGCGATGATCGGGGGCGAAACTGCCTGTTTGCTTGAAGTAATTGGCCCAGATCATCTCATCAGGGCTCACCTCATACATATAGTTCACGCCGTACATGGATCCGTGGAAAAACTTGCATTCGATCTTCGAAACATCGTTCACCTTCATGGCCGTCACCTCGTTTTCTGAAATAAACCTTTCCTATATATATTATATCATCCGTGCAGTGGACGCTGCAACAGACATGTTTCAAGCCGCAAAAGGTGGTTTTCACCAAATCTTCACACAAAATATCAAAAATTGTTAGCACTCTCCTATTGACAGTGCTAACAAATGGTGATATAACATAATCGTCAGGAGGGCGTGAGGCCCGAAGACCTGACCAGCCATTACGAACAAGATCCCGCCTGGCGGGACCGGACATATTCAAAAGGAGGAAATTAAAATGTTATTACCCAGCATCTTTGGAGACAATTTATTCGACGATTTTATGGACGACATGTTCCCTGCTCAGACAAGGAAGGCATACAGGCAGCTGCCCAGCATCATGAGGACCGATATCAAGGAAACCGCGGACAGCTATGTTCTGGACGTTGAGCTTCCGGGATTCAAGAAGGAAGACGTCAAGCTTCAGCTTAAGGACGGTTACCTGAACATCACCGCATCCACCCAGACCACCGACGAGGAGAAGGACGAGAACGGCAAGTTCTTAAGACGCGAGCGTTACACGGGAGCCATGGAGAGAAGCTTCTATGTGGGTGAAGACCTTACAGAAGAGGACGTTAAGGCCAGATTCGAAAAGGGCGTCCTGACCCTGACTCTTCCCAAGGAGCAGCCGAAGAAGATCGAGGAGCCCAGGTTCATCGCAATCGAATGATCCACAGGGCCGGGACCGGATGTACTGATGAGCATCCGGCCCTGCGGCATGAAACGACATAACACCAAAGGCATTGATGAGCCGGCGCGGCAACGCGCCGGCCTTCCTTTTTTTGCGGAGTTTTGGTGTCCTGCATACAAAGGTCCATGTGCCGCTGCCCTAAAACACGGCTGTTGCCACAGGGGAGGACCTGTATTTTTCAAAAAAGGATGGAAACGTCATTCCTTCTGTTATATAATTAAAACGGTACCCGGGATTAATTCCCCGGTTTTGTGTACTCTGATGCCCGGAAAGGATCCCCGGCATCAGATCCTGGAAGAGAAGGTGGTTTGGTATGAGTAAAAAGAATCTCTCCTACATCATAAAGAGACTCATCCTCGCAGTCCTCACCGTATGGGTGGTCATCACCCTGACTTTCTTCGTAATGCGTGCGGTCCCCGGCGGTCCTTTCATGAGTGAGAAGGCCATAACTCCGGCGG
Organism: uncultured Peptostreptococcaceae bacterium; assembly: GCA_905235115.1. Lineage (GTDB taxonomy): Bacteria > Bacillota > Clostridia > Peptostreptococcales > Anaerovoracaceae > RUG754. Next base: position 27,451 of record CAJOKT010000020.1, on the reverse strand, counting down.
CCCAGGCTGCGCTGGAAGCCAAATACGGTCTGGATAAGCCTCTGTTCGAGCAGTACGTGACCTATCTCAAGGACATCGTGTTCCACTTCGATTTCGGTCCATCACTCAAGCAGAGAGGCAGAATGGTCATCGACATTATCACCGACGGTCTCAGGACCTCTGTGAAGCTGGGCGTCATCGCCGCGTTCTTCGCAGCCATCATCGGGATCGTTCTTGGGGCGGTGGCCGCCCTGAACCGGAACAAGCTTATCGATAAGGTGGTAATGGTCCTTACGACCGCGCTCATATCCATGCCTACGTTCATAATAGGCTCGCTGATGTTGATCTTGTTTTCCGTTAAACTGGGCTGGCTGCCGGCTAACGGAGAGACCGCAAAAGGTCTGATCCTGCCCATCATAAGTCTGGGGCTCTATCCCATGAGTTACATAACCCGGCTTACCCGGTCATCCATGCTGGATGTTTTGGGCCAGGATTACATCAGAACAGCCAAGGCCAAGGGAGTCTCCAAGGCCAAGATCATTTTCGGCCACGCCCTGAAGAACAGCCTTATTCCCGTAATCACTTACTTCGGACCCATGCTGGCCTACATAGTCACCGGATCCCTGGTGGTGGAGCAGATCTTCGCGGTCCCGGGCATAGGGCGAGCCTTCGTAAACAGCATAACAAACCGTGACTATCCATTGATCATGGGCACCACCATCGTGCTGGCGACCCTGATAGTTGTAATGAATCTGGTCAGCGACATCCTGTACAAGGTGGCCGACCCGAGGATCAATCTTGAGTAGGGAGGGGCGAGGATATGCTTAACAAAGAAAAGATATTCAGTCTTCAGCAGGATCCGAACCTGTTCCTTCCTGCCACAGATGAAGAAAAAGAATACATGGTGCAGATGCGTGAATCCTCCACCTTTTTCAGGGACGGAGTCAAGAGACTCATGAAGAACAACGTGGCGGTGGTCAGCATCATAGTCATAATAGTTATCACCCTTTCGGCCATATTCGTTCCAATGTTCTGGCCCTACTCCTATGACAACATGCTGGGAGTCAAGCCGGGCAAGCAGGTGGATAACTCCTTCAACAACCTGAGGCCCTTCGAATACGGAGAGACTGAACAGGCGCTCATGGACTCGGGAGAAAAGGTCTTCCCCCACATCTTCGGCACTGATGCCCAGGGGCGAGACTACTTCATACGAGTGATCTACGGCACCAGGATCTCCCTTGCGGTAGGATTCTTCGCCAGCCTCATCGTTCTCATAATAGGAATGCTGGTGGGTTCCATCTCAGGCTATCTTGGAGGCAAGGTGGACCTGTTCATAATGCGTATAGTGGATATCATATACTCGCTGCCCGACATGCTGATGGTAATTCTTCTGGCATCGGTCATGAGGGTGGCGCTGACTCCGGTCATCGAAGGGACGGTGCTGGCCAAGATAGGCGCCAACATCATCTCGCTGTTCATAGTATTCGGCGTGCTGTACTGGGTGTCAATGGCCAGACTGATCCGCGGACAGATCCTGTCCCTCAAGGAACAGGAGTATGTGCTGGCATCCCGCGCCGCAGGCGCAAAGGGCGGCTGGATCATCAGGAAGCACCTGCTTCCCAACTGCATCTCCGTCATCATCATTTCCACGGCGCTTCAGATCCCGTCTGCGATCTTCACTGAGAGCTACCTGTCCTTCCTGGGACTGGGCGTTAACGCTCCCATGCCCTCGCTTGGATCTCTTGCGTCGGATGCCCTGAACGGCATCAACTCATATGCATACAGACTGGTAATACCCGCTGTAATAATTTCACTTATCGTACTTTCTCTGAATCTTTTCGGAGACGGCTTGAGGGACGCTTTCGACCCCAAGCTGAGGCGCTAGGAAGGAGGTCCTATATGGCTTTACTTGAAGTAAACGATCTGAGAACATCCTTCTTCACGGCAGCAGGTGAAGTGAAGGCGGTGAACGGCATCTCCTTCAGTCTGGACAGGCACAAGGTGCTTGGGATAGTGGGAGAGTCCGGTTCCGGCAAATCCGTTACGGCTTACTCCATCATGCAGATCCTGGACCCCAACGGAAGGATCGTCGGCGGTTCGGTGAAGCTCGACGGACAGGAACTGGTGGGAGCCGGAGAAAAGGTCATGAAGACGGTGAGAGGCAACAAGATATCCATCATCTTCCAGGACCCCATGACCTCCCTGAACCCCACCTATACCATCGGCCATCAGCTGATCGAGGCCATCACCCTCCACACAGACCGTAACAAGAAGCAGGCCTGGGACAGGGCCGTTGAGCTTCTCAAGCTGGTGAACGTCAACGAGCCCGAGAAGAGGATGAAACAGTATCCCTTCGAACTCTCAGGCGGTATGAGACAGCGTGTCATGATCGCCATGGCTCTTTCCTGCGAGCCGGAAATCCTGATCGCAGACGAACCCACCACGGCTCTGGACGTGACCATCCAGGCCCAGATCCTGGAGCTCATGAAGAGCCTGCAGGACCAGCTTGGAATGGCCATCATAATGATCACCCACGACCTGGGCGTCGTTGCCCAGCTCTGCGACGAGATCATCGTAATGTACGCCGGTTCCATCTGCGAGAGAGGAACCGCTGAGGATATTTTCTACGATCCCCATCATTCATATACCAAGGGCCTCCTCAAATCCATTCCCACTGTGGACATGGAGGGCAAAAAACTGGAGCCCATTACGGGAACTCCCATCGACCTTCTGAACATGCCCAAGGGCTGTCCCTTCGCTCCCAGGTGCGACGATGCCATGCACATCTGCATCGGTCAGACCTGCGACTTCGTTCAGATCAACGATCATCACGCTTCAGCCTGTTGGGTGAACGTGAAGGAAATGATGGAAAAGCAGGAAGGAGGTGCTTCCGATGAGTGAAGACAAAGAAGTTTTGCTCCGGGTAGAACACCTTAAAGAGTATTTCGACATCAGCACGGGATTCTTTTCCACCAAGCCCCTGAAGGCGGTGGACGATGTCTCCTTTGAGATCAACAGGGGAGAGACCCTGGGTCTTGTAGGCGAATCCGGCTGCGGAAAGACCACCGTGGGAAGGACCATCCTTCATCTCTACCAGCCCACCGGCGGCAAGGTCTTCTTCGAAGGCAAGGAGATAGTCACCAGGGACGATCTTCTGAATCTCAGGAAAAAAGCCACCATGGTATTCCAGGACCCCTATTCGTCCCTGAACCCCCGTATGACGGTCAGCGACATCATCGGTGAGCCTCTGGATATCCACAAGATGTACACGGACAAAAAAGCCCGTCAGGAGCGGATTCTGGAGCTCATGGGTCACGTTGGGCTCAACTCCGAGCACGCCGCCAGGTACGCTCACGAGTTCTCCGGAGGCCAGAGACAGAGGATCGGCATCGCCAGAGCTCTGGCCCTCAACCCCTCCTTCATCGTCTGCGACGAGCCTGTGTCCGCCCTGGACGTATCCATCCAGGCACAGGTCATCAACATGTTCGACGAACTGCAGGACAAGCTTGGGCTCACATATCTGTTCATAGCCCATGACCTTCTGGTGGTCAAGCACATATCCGACAGGATCGCAGTAATGTACCTGGGCAAGATGGTGGAGCTGGCAGATGCCGATGAGATCTATCATCACCCCCTTCACCCTTACACCAAGTCCCTGATCTCGGCTGTTCCCGTACCCGACCCGAAGATCGCCAGAGCCAACAAGCGTATCGCCCTTGAAGGCGATATCCCAAGTCCTCTGAACGCACCCTCCGGCTGCCCCTTCAGGACAAGGTGCAAGTATGCCACGGAGATGTGCTCTCAGAGCATGCCGGAATTCAAAGAAGTTGTACCCGGACACCAGGTGGCCTGCCACAGGGTGGACGAGATCAACTGATCTTACGATCGTTAACGTGTTTCTCACGATAATGATAATTAAAAAGCTTTTAATTATTAATTTTTAAGAAAGGAAGGAAAGCATTATGAAAAAATTTTTAGCAGTACTTCTGATCCTCCTCGCCATGGTATTCACATTTGCTGCCTGCGGAGGCAACAACGGTGGCGGCGATGAGGGCCCCGCTGCAGTTTCCGTAGAAGACGAAGTGAAGCAGGCAGAGATCCGTCAGGCTATCAGCCTTCTCTTTGACAGAAACTACATCTGCGAAGAGATCGGCCAGGCCGGACAGGTTCCCGCCAACACCTTTGTTGCCATGGGCATGACCGACGCCGACGGTTCCCAGTTCTATCTGAACTCCAACGGCGGAGAGGGATACTACAGTGTAGATCCTGGTGCCTTTGAGGCAAACGTGGCAGAGGCCATCGAGATCCTGAAGAAGTACTATGAGTGGGATGAATCCGCCCAGAAGTTCACCAACTTCCCCACACTTCACTATCTGTACAACACAAGTGAAGGTCACAAGGCTATCGGTGAGTATCTCCAGAGCGCTCTCGCGTCCGTTGGTATCACCATGGATATGGAGAACCAGGAGTGGAACACATTCCTCAACACACGTAAAGCCGGCGATTACTCCATCGCACGTAACGGCTGGATAGCAGACTACAACGATCCTATCTGCTTCCTCGACATGTGGACATCCGGTTCCGGAAACAACGACGTACAGTTCGGTAAGGGCAACCACGCCAACCTCGCTATGTACAACGTTGACACAACAGACCTGGGCCTTGACCTCAAGGTAGAGAACGGAACATGGGCTGAGACCTATGATCCCCTTATCACCCTGATCAAGTCCACATCCGACGATGCGACACGTTATGCTCTCATGCATAAGGCTGAGGACCTCCTCATGTCCACAGGAGCTATCTGCCCCATCTACTACTACACAGATCCTTACATGATCTCCAACACGGTAGACGGATTTTTTGCTAACCCCCTGGGTTACAAGTACTTCATGTACACAACAACAACTGACAACCTTGACACTCTGAACGTCTGCATCGCTTCCGAGCCCGACACACTTGACCCCGCAGCCAACTCCGCAGTTGACGGAGCTACGATGCTGGCTCACCTGTTCTCCGGACTTGCCAAATGGTCACAGGATGAGAACGGCGTTCTCCAGATCGTTCCCGATGCTGCTGAAGAGCTGGTAGAGGGCGTTCCCAACGAAGACGGCACAACCACCTACACCTACACCATCCGTGACATGGTTTGGTCAGACGGACAGCCTGTCACCGCCGGTGACTTCGAGTTCGCATGGAAGAGAGCTGCCAACGAAAATAACGGATTCGACTATGGATACATGTTCGAGAACGTAGCCGGATATCCCAACGATCTTCAGGTAACTGCTCTTGACGACAAGACTCTTGAGGTCGTACTTGCAAATGACGCTCCTTACTGGAACGAACTTCTCGCATTCCCCACATTCTTCCCCGTAAGAGAAGATGTAGTTGCTGACGAAGGCTGGAACACAGATCCTTCAACATATGTCTGCAACGGAATGTACACCATGAGCGCCTGGGAGCACAACAGTGTTATCACTCTTACAAAGAATGAGAACCACCCCGACGCAGCTGAAGTTACAATGCCCACACTTAAGTTCTATCTGAGTGATGATGCAAACAACATGCTCACCAACTTCAAGAACGGCGAGTGGAAGCTTATCGACGATGTTCCCACCAACGAGATGGCAGCCCTGAAGAAGGACTATCCGGACGAATTCGTAGTAGCCGGCCAGATCGGAACATACTACGTATGCTGGAACATCAACGAGGACATCAGAGTTTGGTAATTCCAACCTCTTGTAAGCACTTTAAAGGCCCCGCGCATGCGGGGCCTTTTTCATACGCAAAAAGCGCCGGTCGCAGGCCGGCGCTTCTATTAATACCAGTTATTCAGCTGTATAAGCCTTCTGGTCCACGCTCTCCACGAACTCTTCCTTGACCTTGGCCAGCTCCGCCAGGTGCGGCGATTTCAGGTGAGCCTGCTGGAAATCTCTGTTTTCCCAGAGCTCCACCAGAAGGACCTTGTTGGATCCGTCGGCGGGCACATAGTAGGCGTACTCGATGTTGCCTGCCTCGAGGCGGGTCTTTTCAGCCACCTGAAGCGCCCTGAGGGCCGCCAGCCACTCTGCCAGCTTTCCTTCCTTAAGGTTGTACGTTACGTGCAAAATATACATGTCCCTGCTCCTTTGATCTACGGCTTCCTATTTCCTGTTGAAAGCTCCCATTCCGGGAAATACTGCGGCTTCGCCCAGCTCCTCCTCAATCCTGAGCAGCTGGTTGTACTTGGCCACACGCTCTGATCTGGAGGGCGCACCTGTTTTGATCTGGCCTGCGTTTGTGGCGACTGCCAGGTCTGCGATGGTGGTGTCCTCAGTCTCGCCGGAGCGGTGAGATACGACTGCGGTGAATCCGGACTTCCTGGCAAGCTTGATGGCTTCCAGAGTCTCGGATACGGAACCGATCTGGTTCAGCTTGATCAGGATAGAGTTGGCCGCATTGAGCTCGATGCCCTTTCTGAGGCGCTCGGTGTTGGTAACGAACAGGTCGTCGCCCACCAGCTGGATCTTGTCGCCCAGGCGCTCTCTCATGAGCTGCCAGCCTTCCCAGTCCTCTTCATCCAGACCGTCTTCGATGGAAGCCACGGGATACTTCTCCACCAGGCTCTCCCAATGCCGGATCAGGGTCTCGGAGGTGAACTCTGCGCCGCTCTTGGGCTGACGGTAGAATCCCTTGCCCTTGTCGCTCTTCCACTCGGAAGCAGCCGCGTCCATGGCCAGCACGAAGTCTTTGCCCGGCTCATATCCTGCTGCCTCGATGGCCTTAAGGATGTGCTCGATGGTGTCCTCGTCGGACTTGAGGTTGGGTGCGAAGCCTCCCTCATCTCCTACTGCTGTGGTCTCGCCCTCGGACTTTAAGAGCTTTTGGAGTGCGTGGAAAACTTCCGTGCACCATCTCAGACCTTCTCTGAATGTGGGCGCTCCCACCGGCATGATCATGAATTCCTGGGTGTCCACGGAGTTGGATGCGTGGGCTCCGCCGTTAAGGATGTTCATCATGGGTACCGGCAGGCGGTTTGCGCTTACGCCGCCGAAAAATCTGTAAAGAGGCATCTCCAGAGCTTCCGCCGCAGCCTTCGCTGCTGCGATGGAGACCGCCAGGATGGCATTGGCTCCCAGGTTGGTCTTGCCCGGTGTGCCGTCTGCCCTGAGCATTGCTCCGTCCACTGCGTATGTGTCTGCCGCGTTCAGCCCAAGGACTGCGTCCCTGATCACCGTATTGACGTTCTCTACGGCCTTCAGAACGCCTTTTCCGCCGAAACGGGCCTTGTCACCGTCTCTCAGCTCCAGGGCCTCAAATTCGCCTGTGGAGGCTCCGCTGGGGGATGCTCCTCTTCCCGTTACGCCGCAGGCCAGAGTGACCTCAGCCTCCACCGTAGGATTTCCTCTGGAATCGATGATCTCGCGTCCATAGACTCTTGTTATTGATAGATCTTTCATTTTTTCCTCCTTGATATGATGAGGCGGCTCGTGCTGGGACCCGCCGGAGTTGACTATAGATTCAGTTTATATTACCCGCGCAAAAAATGCAATGCGGAGTCTAATCTTCCTTGTGTGAGGCTTTCCAGTCCTTTATCTGTTTGAGCCTCTCCTTGTACTTGGCTTCCAGGCCGTTGTCGGATGGCCTGAAATACTCCCTGCCCAGAAGAGAGTCGGGCAGGCACTGCATGGATGTGATGTGGCCCTCATAGTCGTGGGCGTACTTGTAGCCTTCGCCGTAGCCAACATCCCGCATGAGCTTGGTGACGCCGTTTCGGATGTTCAGGGGAACAGGCTCAGCCAGCATCTTCTGGGCGTCTGCCGCCGCCATCATGTAGGCTTTATCCATTGCGTTTGACTTGGGCGCCATGGACATGTAGACCACTGCTTCCGTCAGGTTCACGGTGCACTCCGGCATGCCTATGAAGTGGCAGGCCTGATAGGCCGCGACGCCTATCTCCATGGCTCTCGGGTCCGCGAGCCCTATGTCCTCGGAGGCGAACCTGAGCACCCTGCGCGCCACGTAGAGAGGATCCTCCCCCGCCTCCAGCATCCTGGCCAGCCAGTACACCGCAGCGTCCGGGTCGGAATTTCTCATGGACTTGTGCAGGGCGGAGATCAGGTTATAGTGTTCCTCGCCTTTTTTGTCGTAAAGGAGGGAGCGCTTACTGATGCACTGCTCCAGGGTCTCCTCGGTGACGTGGGTCACGCCGTTCTCATCCACGCTGCCGTTCAGGACCACCATCTCAAGGGTGGAAAGCGAGGTGCGTGCATCGCCGTTTGCGAAGTTTGCGATCATGTAGAGCATCTCCTCGGAGATGTGGATCTTCTGGTCGCCGAAGCCGCGCCTGTCGGTGAGCGCGCGCTTGAGGAGCACCACCAGGTCTTCCGCAGTCAGGGCCTTCAGCACGAAGACCTTGCACCTGGACAGAAGAGCGCCGTTGATCTCAAAGGACGGGTTCTCGGTGGTAGCGCCGATCAGCACGATGGAGCCTTTCTCCACAAAGGGCAGGAAGGCGTCCTGCTGGGCTTTGTTGAAGCGGTGGATCTCATCCACGAAGAGGATGGTCTTCTCGCCGAACTTGCGGTTTTCCTCAGCCTGCTGCATGACGGCTTTGATCTCCTTGATGCCGGAGGTCACCGCGCTGAAGTCGATGAATGCGGCCTTGGTGCGCTTGGCGATGATCCTGGCCAGGGTGGTCTTGCCCACGCCCGGGGGTCCCCAGAATATCATGGATGTGATCTGATCCCTCTCGATCAGGTTGCGGATGACCTTGCCTTCTCCGATCAGGTGCTCCTGGCCCACGAACTCGTCCAGATCCTCAGGTCTGAGGCGGGCGGCCAGGGGCTGAGCTATTTTGTTTTCGAATAAGTTTACCTGTTCCATATTTTACAATGTGGGCCTGCGCCCCGGATCTGATGCTTGCCGGTACTTTTAACCCAGTATCTGCCTGGCCACGAACACTCCAGATGCGGATGCGTGGGACAGGGAGTGGGTCACGCCGGAACCGTCGCCGATAACATAGAGACCGGGAACGCCGGTATCCAGGTCCTTGCCCATCCTGACTTCCATGTTGTAGAACTTGACCTCAACTCCGTAGAGCAGGGTGTCCTGGTTGGCCGTGCCCGGGGCGATCTTGTCCAGAGCGTAGATCATCTCGATTATGTCGTCCATGATGCGCTTCGGAAGGACCAGAGACAGGTCTCCCGGAGTGGCGGCCAGGGTGGGACGCACGAAGCTTCCCTGAAGGCGGCTCTCGTTGGTCCTTCTTCCTGAGATCAGGTCGCCGAAGCGCTGGACGATGACTCCGCCGCCCAGCATGTTGCTGAGGCGGGCGATGGACTCGCCGTAGTCGTTGCTCTCCTTGAAGGGTTCAGTGAAGTGTTTGGTCACAAGCAGCGCGAAGTTGGTGTTCTCCGTATGCATGGAGGCATCCTCATAGCTGTGTCCGTTTACGGTGACGATGCCGTTGGTGTTCTCGTTTACCACCACGCCGTGGGGGTTCATGCAGAAGGTGCGGACCAGGTCATTGTACTGCTTGGTGCGGTACATGATCTTGCTTTCATAAAGCTCGTCAGTGAGTTCTGAGAACACCTCGTGGGGAAGCTCCACGCGAAGGCCGATGTCCACGCGGTTAGATTTTTTCTCCAGACCCAGGTCGTCGCATACCGTCTCCATCCACTTTGAGCCGGAGCGGCCGATGGATATGATGAGATTATTCGCGGAGTACATTTCCTTCGGCATCTCCTCCGGAGCACCTTCAGACCCGGGCACATCCACCTCCACCACATATCTGGCACCGGGGTCAAGCCCGCCGGGAAGGTCATTCCCGGACTGAGCCGCGCCCCAGACCTTGCTAACATTGGATCTGAAGTAGAAGTCGACCTTCTCCCTCATCTCGTTGTACATGTTCTGGAGGACAACGTAGTTCTTGTCCGTTCCCAGATGTCTCACCTGAGCGCCCAGGAGCTTCAGGTCGTGCTCAAAGCACTTCTTCTTGATGGCCGTATCGGCGGTAGAGTAGAGTCTGGTGCCCTCTCCGCCATGGCTCATGTTGATCTCGTCCACATAGTACATGAGTTCCATGGCCTCTTCGCGTCCTATGTACTCGAAGAGATTGCCCCCGAATTCATTTGTTATGTTGTATTTGCCGTCACTAAAAGCTCCCGCTCCTCCGAAGCCGCTCATGATGGAGCAGACGGGACAATGGATGCAGGACTTGATCTTCTTGCCGTCTATGGGGCATTTGCGGCAGCTTAGTTCGGTGCCCTTCTCGAAGCAGGCGATCCTGAGCCCGGAATTCTTCTTTACAAGCTCGTAGGCTGCGAATATGCCGCCGGGGCCGGCACCGATTATTATAACGTCGTAGTGTTTCATGTTCGTTCCTTTATGTATGTACTGTGCGGGCCGCGGCTCTGACGGGCCGCGGAGCGCGGGCCCGGGATGTTTTGCGCTCCCGGTTTACGCCAAAATATATGCCACCGGTCTCCCGATGGCATACCTTATTTACTCTTTAACTGTTCCATCCGGATTGAAAACGGGGAGTTTCTCCAGATATATGATGTCCTTCCTGTCGGCGGCTTCGCCCTCCGCCAGGACCGTGCAGGCGCCGATTATGTTGCCGCCTGCTCTCTCCACCAGGTTCTCAATGGACTTGAGCGACTCTCCGGTGGAGATGACGTCATCCACGATCAGCACCCTTTTGCCTTCCAGCATGTCCCTCTCCTTGCGGCCTATGCAAAGCGTCTGGATGTGGTCTGTCGTGATGGAATCAACGTCCGTATAAAGTATGTCATCCATGTAAAGTTTGGGGCCTTTTCTGGCGACCACGTACCGGTCGGTGCCTGCCTGGCGGGCCATCTCGTAGCAGAGAGGGATGCCCTTGGCCTCAGCTGTGATCAGCACGTCGAACTCCGGCACCTTCCTGAGGAGTTCCTCAGCGCATCTGACCGTTATCTCCACATCGCTGAACATGATGAACGCCCCGATGTAGAGGTCGTCGGTAACTTTGCAAATGGGGAGCTTGCGCTTAAGCCCCGCTATGGACATTTCATAATACATAAATCTTCACCTCTTAATATGTGCCGGCTGTCCGGCGCCTCAAAACGTCCGGCCTCCCGCCTTCCGGCCGTGGCTTCGCGGGCTGACCAACGCAGATATTATACTCCAAATGCACTCTCCCCGCAACCGAAAGCGCAAAAAACATGGGCCCGGGGCGCTTCCTCCTACTCCACGTCCGCCAGTTTCAGGATCAGTTCATCTACCGGGTCTGTGTACCTTTCCTCGCGTATCAGCTGGTTTCTGAGCTCGTTGAGGGCAAGGATCAGGATCTTTATCTCGTATTCGTCGAATTTGAACTTTTTAGTCTTTGTCACAGTTGTCTCCTTCTCTCTCAAAAAACCCCGGCCCGGGGACATGTCCCGGCAGGCCGGAGCCTTCACAGTATCGATTCCGGTCGTCCCGGCCCGCGCCTGCGCGGCCCGGGGGGATCATTGCGGCGCCCTCCGGGCGCCGCCCGCCGCGTCTACCGGTCCTCTCTGAAGTAGTTCAGACCCAGCCCTGCCGGCGGCTGGTCCTCGCGGCGCTGCCTGAGCGATACGAAGATCAGTACCAGAGCGGTGGCGATGTAGGGCACCACCTTGTAGATCTGCGTGGGTATGAAGGGGATCGGGAGCCTGAGATACAGGATCAGAAGCGCTCCGAAGAGAGCTGAACCCCAAAGAGTGTTCATGGGCCTCCACAGGCAGAAGATGACCAGCGCTACAGCCACCCATCCTTCGCCGCTGAGACCCTGGTGGTTCCACACAGAGCCGGCGATGGTCATGGTGTACACCATGCCGCCTACGGCGGAGATGCCGCCGCCTATGACGGTGGCCAGATATCTGTACTTCGTGACGTTGACGCCGGCGGCATCTGCCGTCGCCGGGCTCTCGCCCACCGCTGACAGGAAAAGTCCCGGGCGGGTCTTTTTCATGAAGTAGGCCATGACCAGCACGATCACGATACCCATGTACACGAACAGGTTATACCCGAAAACTATCTCGCCGACGACCGGTATTTTTCTCAGTGCCTCAGGGAAGATGGGGTCTGCGAAGGCCGCCTTCAGCGCATTGGAAATGGTGACGTTGCCGCCCACCTTGACCCTCATGAGTTCTCCTGCGAACTGGCCCACGCCGGTCCCGAAGATGGTGAGGGCGAGGCCTGTAACGTTCTGGTTGGCCCTCAAGGTGATGGTCAGGAAACTGAAGATCAGCGACCCGATACAGCCCACTCCGAAGGAGCAGAGCAGGGCGATCAGAATGGCCACGGCCCCTGATGCGGATTCGCCTGCGATGTTGCCGTAGATCACAGGTCCGATGAGTCCGAATGCTCCGCCCATGAACATGAGTCCTTCGACACCCAGGTTCAGGTTGCCGGACTTTTCGGTGAGGATCTCTCCGGAAGTTCCGAAGAGAAGAGGTGTGCCGTTAAGGATGGCTGCTTTGATGAGTCCGATTATGCTGACGCTCATGCTTCCGCCTCCTTTCCGGCTGCTGCCTTGACTCCCGGTATTTCAGCCTTTGGTGCTGCCGGCAGTTCCTCATGGTCTCTGAAGACCATCCTGTAGTTTATGAAAAATTCACAGCCAAGCATGCAGAGAAGTATGATGCCTGTAATGATATCCGATATGGATGCGGGTACGCCCATGGTGGTCTGGATCGTTGATGCTCCCTTGGAGAGCACCGCCAGAAGCAGAGAGATGACGATCATGGCGAATGGGTTCAGCTGAGCCAGCCAGGTGACCGTGATGGCCGTGAATCCGACGCCTCCTGCCACATTCTGGTACAGCGTCTGGTCTGCTCCCGAGCAGATCATGAAGCCCACCAGGCCTGCGATGCCGCCGGACAGACACGCCGTCCTGAGCACCACCTTTCTGACGTCCATTCCCGCGTAGCGGGCGGTGTTCTCGGATTCTCCCAGCACTGCGATCTCATAGCCGTGCTTGGTCTTGGTCATGTAGATGTACATGAGGAAGGTGAGCACCAGCACGATGATCCAGCCGATGTGGACACCGAGCACCCTTGGAAGAACCGCCCTCTCATCGAACATGGGAATGATCTGTGAGCCGGGCTTGCCTTCCCAGGGGCCGCCCTGCAGCCATCCGACGATGCCGATGGCGATGTAGTTCATCATCAGTGTGAAAAGTGTTTCGTTGGTGCCCCAGCGCGCCTTGAAAAACGCCGGGATGCCTGCCCACAGCGCTCCCATTACGGCCGCCGACACGCCCATGACGATCAGGAGCACAGGCGAGGGCATGCTGTTCACCATCTTCAGCGCAAAAAACGAAGCCATCATCGCGCCCATGGTGATCTGTCCTTCAGCTCCGATGTTCCAGAATCGCATGGCGAAGCAGGGGGCCAGGGCCAGAGCCGTACCCAGAAGGGGTACCGCCACCTTTACCACCTGTTTTATGCCTGTAGCCTTGCCCAGGGATCCTGCGATCATGGTGGAGTAGGCTGTGATAGGATTTGCTCCTGCGATGAGGAATACCAGGCCGCCGAGCACCAAAGCCAGCAGGAAGGCCAGAAGTCTGATGAGCCAGACCTTGGACTTCGCCATGTCTTCACGCTTGGTAAGCCTTATAAGGGGGACTTTCTCAGTCATTCTTCTCCACCTCCTTTTCTGCATCCTCCGGGGCCGCCTGAACTGCGGTCTCAGCCACGGTCCCGGCCGCCTGAGCAGCTGCCTGCGCCGCAGCTTCGGCCTCCCGGGCTGCCTCCTCCCGGGCCAGCCTTTCCTCTTCCTCCCTGGCTTTGGCCACCATGGCCTCTGCCTGGGAAATGGTCTCCCCGGGCATCGGGCTTGAGTGGATGAAGTCTGTGGAGGTCATCATCAGACCTATCTGTTCCTTGGTGGCCTTGCGGGCGTCTACCACGCCGGAGACCCTGCCTCCGCAGAGCACCAGGATCCTGTCGCAAAGTTCCAGCAGCACGTCCAGATCCTCGCCTACGAAGATCACGGCCACGCCTTTCATCTTTTGCTCGGTCATCAGGTTGTATATGGTGTAGGAGGTGTTGATGTCCAGGCCTCTCACGGCGTAGGCGCTCATGAGGACGGAGGGGGCCGAGGCGATCTCACGGCCTACCAGCACTTTCTGGACGTTTCCTCCCGATAATTTGCGTACGGGGTAGTCGATTCCCGGGGTCTGGACGTCCAGGTTTTCCAGGACCTTTTCGGCCAGTTTCTCGGGAGCCTTAGTGTCCACGAATATCCCCCTGCCTTTGTTCCAGGAGCGGAGCATCATGTTGCCGGTCATTCCCATGCCGCCCACAAGGCCCATGCCCAGACGGTCTTCGGGGACGAAGGCCAGGGCAACGCCGGCCTCCTTGATCTCCATGGGAGACTTGCCCACAAGTTCTGCGGGAGCCTCGTGCTCAGGAGTGTAGATTATGGAGCCCTTCTGGATGTGGCGGAGACCGGCGATGGCTTCCAGAAGCTCTTTCTGGCCGGAGCCTGCGATCCCCGCGATCCCCAGGATCTCTCCGCCGTAGGCCACCAGACCCACGTCGTCCAGCTTGGTGACTCCCTCGCTGTCCTTCACGGTGAGTCCCGCCACGGTGAGTCTGGGCTTGGGATCCACGGGAAGTGGCCTGTCGATGTCCATGGACACGGTGTGTCCCACCATCATCTCCGTCAGCTCCTTTTCGTTGGTCTCAGCCGTCCTGACCGTCGCCACGTGCTGTCCCTTCCTGAGCACCGCAACCACGTCGGAGATCTCCATGACCTCGTTGAGCTTATGGGTTATCAGGATGATGGACTTGCCGTCCGCCCTCATGGCCTTCAGGACCTTGAAGAGCTTGCCCGTCTCCTGGGGCGTCAGTACGGCTGTGGGCTCATCCAGGATCAAAATATCCGCTCCTCGGTACAGCACCTTGATGATCTCAACGGTCTGCTTCTCGGACACGGACATCTCATATATCTTCTTGTCGGGATCGATCTCGAACCCGTATTTTTCTGCTATCCCGCGGACCTTCGCGGAAACCTTCCTGCGGTCCAGTTTGCCCCCTTCCTTAAGGCCCAGGACGATGTTTTCGGCAGCGGTAAAAACATCCACCAGTTTGAAGTGCTGGTGGATCATTCCGATCCCGTTGTCGAAAGCGTCCTTGGGAGACCTGATCACCACGGGCCTGCCGTCGATGAAGATCTCCCCCTCATCGGGAAAATATATTCCGGCCAGCATGTTCATGAGGGTGGTCTTGCCGGATCCGTTCTCCCCAAGAAGGCTCATGATCACGCCTCTGTCAAGGTAAAGATCCACCTTTTCGTTGGCTACCTTGTGGCCAAAGCTCTTGGAGATGCCTTTGAATTCAACTGCATGATTTTGTGTCATTTCGTCTCCTTAAAATCAAAACCCGGGAAGGGGTTCAGCCCCCTCCCGGTGTTTTTTTTGCAGAAGATCAGTAAGCCTCGTTAACGAGGGTGATTCCGTCTATTCTCAGTGCGAAGTAAGGGGCAGACTGGAAATATGATTCATGGAATGCTCCGTCGAACACGGCTTCCTCTGAATCTGCCACGAAGTCTCCGTCGGTGTCCAGGGCGAATGCTGTGGTGACAGGCTGTCCGCCCACTGTGAATGTGGATGTGTCGAATACCTGAAGGGTTCCCTCTTCAAGCTGTGCTCTGATCTCAGCGACCTTGCTCACTGTGCCGGGCGCGGCCACGCTCTCGTTGATCTCTGTGAGAACTACGTCGCCGTCCTTGAGACCGTGCTGGCAGTAATCCTGGTCGACCTTCTCGCCGTTGACGATGGATCTGATCACGTAGCAGAAGTAGTTGGTCCAGTCGATCCTGGAGGAAACGATGGATGCTTCGGGTGCCACGTCAGACATGGAGATGTTGTATCCTACGTGAGGAACTCCGTTGGCCTGAGCTGTGGTAGCCGGTGTGGTGGAGTCGGAGTGCTGTGAGATCAGCACCGCGCCTCTGTCGATCAGGTCCTGAGCGGTATTGGCTTCCATGGTGGGATCTCCCCATGAACCGATGAACTCTACGAGCATGGTCGCTGTGGGGCAGATGGACTTGGCGCCAAGATAGAATGCTGTATATCCGGAGATAACTTCCGCGAAGGTGTATGCTCCGACGTATCCGATGACTGCTTCGTCAGCTTCGATCTCGCCGTTGTCGATCATTTCCTGGAGCTTCATTCCTGCGGCAACGCCTGCAAGATATCTTCCTTCATAGATGGAGGGGAATGCGTTTACGGTGTTGTCCAGCTTGTCCTTCCAGGATCCCTCGTTTGTAAGTCCTGCAAAGATCACGTCGGGATAATCGGCAGCGACTGTCAGCATCTTGGGCTCCTGTCCGTAGGAGTTGCAGAAAACAGCCACGCATCCGGCGCCTGCAAGCTCTTCGCAGTCCACCGCGACGGGGTCTCCCTCGGGATGATTGTAGGTGTATATCCACTCGACGTTGATGCCTTCCTCGGCAAGTCTCGCCTTGGCTGCGTCAGCTGCCATGTAGAAGTTTCTGTCGTAGGCTGCGTTGTCGTCGCCGATGCAGACCATGCCCACCTTTACGACTTCGTCCTCGGGCTCGCCCTGAGGCTCATCGGAACCTCCGCCGGATCCGCAGGCTGCAAATGTGAATACCATTGCAAGGATAAGTAAGATCGCTAAAAATTTCTTCATGTTGCTCTTCTCCTTAAATAGATACTTACGGTATTTTTTTCAAGAATTATCGGGATTTTCATCCGTTTATATTATACACCCGGGGCTACCTCCGGCGCAAAAAAATTAGCCCCACAAGAGGCTTTTCAGGGCTCAAAAAATGCAAGCGTTCGGCTACTACCGAACGCTTTCCTTCATATTAATGTGTTTCATTCGCAGAACGTGACCTTGCCGTCGTCCATGGACTTTACGGAGGCGAGAGTCTCCACCCGATAGCCCTCCTCCTCCAGCGCAGCCTTCCCGCCCTGGAAATCCTTGGAGATCACGATGCCTATGCCGGCCACCTCCGCACCCGCCTGCTCCACTATGGAGCAGAGAGCCTTCGCGGCTTCTCCGTGAGCCAGGAAATCGTCTATTATCAATATACGCTCACCCGCGCAGATATGCTTCTTCGCCACGGTAATCTCGTTCAGAGTCTGCTTGGTGAAGGACATGCAGGGAGCCTGATAGACGTCCCCCGTCATGGTGTTGGGCTTGGCCTTCTTGGCGA
The DNA here is from genome assembly GCA_905235115.1 of uncultured Peptostreptococcaceae bacterium. GTDB lineage: Bacteria > Bacillota > Clostridia > Peptostreptococcales > Anaerovoracaceae > RUG754. Next base: position 10,300 of record CAJOKT010000020.1, on the reverse strand, counting down.
ATACCACCGGAACGAAGCCGAAATATCTGGCCGCTGCCACGGCGATCCCTATGCCGCTGGCCTCCACGGTCAGTATCTTGTCCACCTTGACTCCTTCGAATCTCCTCGCGAACTCCTGCCCTATCTCATCCATGAAAGCCGTGTCTATCCTGTGGTTTATGAAACCGTCCACGTTGATCCTGTCGGATCCGACGGCCACGCCTTCCGTAAGTATCCTCTGCTTGAGTTTCTCCATGACGACGCCTCCTTGTGGTCTCTCGCAAGACATATTCTACAACTAAATGGCGGTTCTATCAAGGGGAGGCGGGGCCGGAGGTTCCCGGGTTTTGTGGGGAGGCAATAAAAACAGCGAGGCGGTTTTTGTGAGGCCAGGACAGGATTTTTTGCGCCCCGAAATGTACTCCAAAAAATACATGAAAATCAAGGCTTCCCGCGGTCCCGGCAAAGTTGAAATCGTGCACGATTTGTGGCAATATACCCTTGTAATTATATCTCAGCGCCGCGTTTGTTTGATAAGTTTTTATCATTTTGCGGACGATTTCTATAATGAAAGGTATTTTAAAGGGTGATCAAATGTTTAAGAAATTTACCGACGGATGCGTATCCCTGGTAAACAGGTTCCTTCCGGATCCGTACATCTTCTGCATCGTCCTGACCATCATCGTATTCATCGGTGCCATCCCCGCGACGGGAGCTTCTCCGCTGGATATCATCATCAAGGGTTGGGCAGGCGGTGTCTGGGCACTTCTCGGATTCTCCATGCAGATGGTGCTCGTTCTGGTGCTGGGCGATGCTTTTGCTAACGCTCCCGCCATCAAGAAAGTCATCAGGATCATAGCCCGCTCAGCTTCCTCCTCCCCCAAGAAGGCCATCTTCATGACAGCCTTTATCTCAACCATCGCATGCTGGATCAACTGGGGATTCGGACTGGTAGTAGGCGCCATCCTGGCCAAGGAGATCGCACGTCAGTGCCAGGGAGTCGACTACAGACTGCTCATCGCTTCCGCTTATTCCGGATTCGTGGTATGGCACGCCGGTTTCTCCGGTTCCATTCCTCTGGCAGTAGCCACAGCTACCACAGAAGGCGGACAGTGGACAGTGGGAGACTACACAGCTGACCTTATTCCCATCACGGAGACCATCTTCTCATGGTGGAACATCCTCATGTGTGTGCTGATCCTCGTATTCATGCCGCTGCTTCTCGCCAAGATCCATCCGGCTCCCAACGAGGTGCACCTGGTAGATCCGAAGCTTCTGGAAGAGCACGAGTACTCCGTTGCAAGACCTGAGACCCCTGCGGAAAAGATGGAACAGAGCGCCATACTCTCCTACATCATCGTCATCGCCGGTCTCATCTACATGGTCTGGTTCTTCATCCACAAGGGGATCAACATCGACCTGAACACGGTAAACTTCATATTCCTTATCCTGGGCATCCTGTTCCACAGGACACCCATCGCTTACGTCAAAGCCATCGAGAACGCCTGCAAAGGCGCTGCCGGCATCATACTTCAGTTCCCCTTCTACGCGGGGATCATGGGTATCATGACCTTCAAGCTTGCTGAAGGCGGCACCGGCGAGTCACTGGCCATCGTGATCTCCGACTTCTTCGTCCAGATCTCCACGGTAAGGACATATCCGCTGTTCTCGTTCCTGGCATCCGGATTCCTTAACTTCTTCATTCCCTCCGGCGGAGGACAGTGGACAGTTCAGGGCTCCATCATGATGCCCGCAGGCGATGCTATCGGAACCAACCCTGCAGTTACGGCAATGTCCGTTGCCTGGGGAGACTCCTGGACCAACATGATCCAGCCCTTCTGGGCACTGCCCGCTCTGGGAATCGCAGGTCTTTCCGCAAGAGACATCATGGGATACTGCGTTATCACTCTGATCGTTTCCGGGATCATAGTAGGAGGCCTGTTCCTGCTCCTCGGGTTCGTGCTGTAACAGCATCGCACCGCGCAAAATTTATTATACCGAAGAGGGTGTCTCAAAAGGTCGTTGGTCAGGCCTGGAGAGACACCCTCTCTTTGATTTTGGGATCCCGATTATTAAGACGGCCCTGCCTGTGCAAAATTGATGTTCTGCCCTGCCAGTGCAAAATTGATGTTCTGCCCTGCCTGGACACTGATTTTTTTCTACAGGCAGGGTGGAATTGGGGTTTGGCCCTGCCTGGACGCTGATTTTTTTCTACAGGCAGGGTGAAATTGGCGTTTGGCCCTGCCTGAAAGCTGATTTTTTTCTACAGGCAGGGTGGAATTGGCGTTTGGCCCTGCCTGAAAGCTGATTTTTTTCTACAGGCAGGGTGAAATTGGGGTTTGGCCCTGCCTGAAAGCTGATTTTTTTCTACAGGCAGGGTGAAATTGGCGTTTGGCCCTGCCTGAAAGCTGATTTTTTTCTACAGGCAGGGTGAAATTGGCGTTTGGCCCTGCCTGAAAGCTGATTTTTTTCTACAGGCAGGGCGGAACTGGGGTTTGGCCCTGCCTGAAAGCTGATTTTTTTCTACAGGCAGGGTGGAATTGGGGTTTGGCCCTGCCTGAAAGCTGATTTTTTTCTACAGGCAGGGTGGAATTGGGGTTTGGCCCTGCCTGAAAGCTGATTTTTTTCTACAGGCAGGGCGGAACTGGCGTTTGGCCCTGCCTGAAAGCTGATTTTTTCCTACAGGCAGGGTGAAAAGGGGACTTGACTGGGCCCGTATGTCCTGAAACTTTCTTTGAGAATAAGACGTACCGGAGCAGGAGAACCTGATGCATAGATAATAATTTCACTCTGGATGTTAAAAAAGAGGGGGCTCACAAGGTCATCATTAAGACCTTGTGAGTCCCCCTCTTCGTCGTCTGTCTGACTGCGCGGGGACTGAATGATGGCGGCCCGCCGGGGCAGGTCAGTTCTCCGGCTCCTCGCAGAGCTTCATGGCTTCCAGCGTCTCGCTTAAGAGATAGTCCAGATCCCAGCCAAGCATCTCGGCGCCCTGACGGATGACCTCGCGGTCACAGCCCGCAGCGAAATGCTTGTCCTTAAATTTTTTTTTGAGGGACTTGAGCTCCATGTCCTGGCAGGATCTGGAGGGCCTCATGAGAGCGGCGGCGCCGATTAGCCCGGTGAGCTCGTCGCAGGCAAAGAGCACCTTTTCCATCTCGCGCTCGGGCTTCACATCCACGCAGGCCCCATAACCGTGGGAAACGATGGCATGGATCATGTCCTCCGGGAGCCCTGCTTCCCTGAGAAGCTCGGGCGCCTTGATGCAGTGCTCCTCGGGCCACTTCTCGAAGTCGATGTCATGGAGGAGGCCGACGATGGCCCAGTACTCCTCTTCATCCGCGTAGCCGAGTTTCCGTGCAAAATATCTCATTGCGCCTTCCACCATGCGGCCGTGATGCAGGTGAAAGTCCTCCTCGTTGTATTTTTTGAGCAGTTCGTATGCTTCATCTCTTGTGATCATGATATCCTCCCTATCCGGTATTACAGCAGTGCGGCCACTGCGGCCTCGACTTTTTCCATGTCCTCAGGGGGCTCGAAACGAGCCACCACGTTGCCCTGGCGGTCCACCAGGAATTTGGTGAAGTTCCACTTGATGGCAGAGCTCTTGAGGAATGTGCTGTCGTAGATCTTCTTGATCATGGCCTTCATGGCCATTCCCTTGACGCTCATGCCGAAGCCCTTGAAGCCCTGCTGCTCCTTGAGATAATCGTAGAGCGGCAGCGCATTTTCTCCGTTAACGTCGGATTTTTTCATCCGGGGGAACTGTGTGTTGTATTTGAGCGTGCAGAACTCGTGGATCTCCTCGTCCGTCCCCGGCGCCTGTCCCATGAACTGATTGCAGGGGATGTCGATGATCTCAAGGCCCTTCTCGTGATATTTCTCATACATCTCCTCGAGAGGTTTGTACTGGGGCGTAAAGCCGCAGCCTGTTGCAGTGTTCACGATGAGCATGACCTTGCCCTCGAAGTCTTTGAGGCTGAGTTCGCCGCCGTCCGTCGTGGGCACACTGTATTCGTAAATTGACATTTTTTTTACCTCCTGTGGTGGATCCTTGCCTTGATTATGTGCGACATCCCAAGCCTTGTCAAGATATTCGTGAAAAAACCCCCGTTGACCTTCCGGGGGCTTTCACATTAAGATTTTTACTATGCTTTTTTTGAGGCTTGTTATGTTATGGTTTTCAGTATGTTACGGTCTTCCGGTCCATGCACAGGTCTGGCTGAACTTTATCCGGGAGCTCACAGTTACCGCTATGGGCTGCCCGTTCGGTGCACTTTTCTATTGCCGTAAGGATTGGCTTTGACAAATGGGGGATTACTATGTATAATAAACATTTGTAAGAACCATCTGACAAAAGTTAGTTTAATCTAACTCTTGCAGGTTGTCAATATGTTTTTTGTAAAATTTTTAAGTTTTTCGATTCTTTTTTCGAAAAAGTTGCGAGGTGCCAAATGGACAACAGATCTCTCGGCAAGTCTTCAGAGGACTACCTTGAAGCGATGCAGATGTTAAAGGAAGAAAAAGGATACATCCGCTCCGTGGATATCTCCGAGCATCTGGGCGTCTCTAAGCCCAGCGTAAGCATCGCGGTGAAGAAACTTAAGGAAAACGGCTATCTGGAGATGGACCATTCCGGTTTCATCAGCCTGACCCCCGCGGGACAGGAGATCGCGGACCGTATCTATACCCGTCATAAGACCCTGACCGGCTTCTTTGAGATGCTGGGAGTAGATCCAAAGACCGCCCAGGCGGACGCATGTCTCGTGGAACACGACCTCAGCGAGGAGACCTTCTCCGCCCTTCTCAAGTACGCCGGGGACATAGTGGATCAAAACAAATAGCAAAGGGTGCAGACCTGACTGATATCCGGCTCTAGCCGGATATTTTTTATTCCCGTAAAATGTCAACCGCCTGTTTACCACGGAACATCCATAAAAGGATATTATCACCATAGTAAATGACATTAAGCGCCACCGAGGCGCAAAAAACGAAAGGCGGTATTAGCAATGAAGAAGAATCCCGAAATAATCCCCAACAACATCACCGAACTGGTATTCATCCTCGACCGTTCCGGATCCATGGGAGGCCTGGAATCAGATGTCGTCGGAGGCTTCAACTCCATGATCCTAAAGCAGAGGGAAGAGGCAGGAGAGGCATTCGTGACCACGATCCTCTTCGACGACCGCGTCGAGACTGTCCACAGTTCAGAGCCCATCGGTACCATCCCCGAAATGGACCGCAACACCTATTACGTCAGGGGCTGCACGGCTCTCCTGGACGCAGTGGGTTCCACCATCCTCAGCGTCTCCAACCGTCAGGACAAGCTTGAGGCCAGCAAGAAGGCCGGCAAGGTCATCTTCGTCATCACCACCGACGGTCTGGAAAACGCCAGCCGCGAGTTCTCCCGCAGACAGGTGAAGAACCTCATCGGTTCCAAGACCGAAGCCGGCTGGGAATTCATCTTCCTGGGCGCTAACATGGACGCAGTGGACGAGGCCGGAAAGATCGGCATCAGAGCCTCCCGCGCCGGGAACTTCACGGCTTCCAGAGAAGGTGTTGACGCCTCCTACATGGCGGTGGGCAGCGTGATCTCCGAGATGAGATGCTGTCCCAACATGGAAGAAGTGGACGACAGCTGGAAGAAGAAACTCAAATAACCACCGGGCGGCAGGGGGCGGCTCTGCCGCCCCCGCCACGTACATTTGCCATCGGGCCCGGTATGTTGTAAAATCTAATTGCTTCAGAAAGGAGGCTCTCCATGGGCAACGCTCATCCCACAATTGAACTGATACAGGCCATCATGGAATATGTGAACACCAGGTACGAGTCCTCGGACCGAGTGGTCTCCTACGAGGCCGCGGCCCCGGAATTCTACTTCGCTGAGAGTTCCGCTGCGCCTCCGTCATCATATAAAAGTGCTCCCATGAAGGGATCCATGCCTCCGGCCCCACAGGCTGATGAGGATCGCCTTGCTTCCCCGAGACCGAAGAAACTCCGCCTCTCCAGACTGTTTTCCAACAGAACACCGGCCGAGAAGGCGTCTTCCGTCGAAGAGCAGTGTTACGAAATGGCTCCTGAGCCTTCCATATGCTTGGACGAGGTGGAAGGATCCTTCGCAGGTGCCGGCTGCATAAACCTTCCGGAGCCACTCATTCCCACTCCGGGAAGCCGCTCCCTGGAGGAGCTGGTGAACAACCCTGCTGAATCCTTCGCGGCCATGCTCTTCAGGCTCATCGACGAAAAAGGCCTGACCGACCCGGAGGTCTACAACAAAGCCGGCGTGTCCCGCCAGACCTTCAGCAAGATCAGATCCAAGGAGGACTACGCCCCCAGCAAGGACACCGTGATCTCCCTGGCCATGGCTCTCGGCCTTAAGCTGGACGAGGTCCAGGACCTGCTTAACACCGCGGGCTTTGCCCTTTCCAACAGCTCCAAGTCGGACATCGTAATATCCTACTTCTTCGAGCACGGAATGCACGACCTGGGTCTTTTGAACGAGACACTGTACGAAATGGGCTTCGCCGTGATCGGCGGCTGAACAACATAACAAAAATCGCTAAAAAAGCGCCCGAGGGGCGCTTTTTCTATACATTTAGTTCTCAGATCCCCATGCCGAAGGCGTCTCTCACGCGCTTCAGTGTAGCCTGCGATATCTCGTTGGCTCTCTCGGCGCCTGCTGTCAGCGCATCGATCAAGTCCTTAGAGTACCTGATCTCGTTGAAGTTCTCTTTAATGGGACGGAGGGCGTCGATGGTGATCGCCACCAGGTCCTTCTTGAAGTCGCCGTAGCCGTGACCCTCGTAGTCCTTCTCCAGCTGTTCCATCGGGCGGTCGGTTAGGGCGCTCATGATGGAAAGCAGGTTGCTTACGCCCGGTTTGTTCTCTACGTCGTATCTGACCTCGCCGTCAGAGTCGGTGGTGGCCTTCATGATGGACTTCTTGATCTTGTTGTCATCGTCCAAAAGCGATATACGACTATGCACGTTCTGCGCGGACTTTGACATCTTCTGGGTGGGATCGTCCAGGGCCATTACTCTGGCCGCGGACTTCATGAAACGTCCTTCCGGCACCACGAAGGTGTGTTCGCCGTACTTGTGGTTCACCCTGATGGCCAGGTCCCTGGTGAGCTCGATGTGCTGCTTCTGGTCGTTGCCTACAGGCACGATGTTGGTATCGTACAGGAGAATGTCGGCCGCCATCAGCACCGGGTATGTGAGGAGACCTGTTCCCACGGATTCCTGACCCTTGGATTTGGACTTGAACTGGGTCATCCTGTAAAGCTCGCCGGTCACCGACACGCAGTTCAGGATCCATCCCAGCTCTGCGTGTCCGGGCACCTGCGACTGGACGAAGACCGTGGACTTTTTGGGGTCCAGGCCGATGGCCAGGTAAAGTGCCGCCACGTCAAGGATGCTCTTTTTCAGTTCCCCGGGGTCCTGGGGAACGGTGATGGCGTGCTCGTCAACGATGCAGTAGAAGCAGTCGTTATCGTTTTGCAGTTCCACGAACTGCCTGAGGGCTCCCAGATAGTTTCCGAGATGAATGTTTCCTGTGGGCTGTACGCCGCTGAATACTCTGTTCATAATTTTTTCCTCTGATATCATCTGCGCAAAATACGCCGGTTCAACCTGCTTTGGCCAGTTCCCTGCGGAATTTCTCCACTATGGCCTTTTCCGCTCTGGAGATGGTCATCTGAGATACCCCCAGCGTCCTGGCAATTTCAGCCTGGGTCTTTTCCTCTATAAACCTCTGGCGAAAGATATATCTGTTGGTATCCGACATGTTGTTCAGGACCTTTTTGATGATCTCGTTGATCTCCACCATCTCGTAGCCCTTTTCGACCTGCCCCAGAGCACGGTAAAGCGACATGCCCGCTCCGTCGCCGGAGGCAGGGCCTTCCTTGTCCGCGGATTCGCCCGACTCGCTGTCCAGGGAGTAGGCGGCATAGGCGTTGGCGCTGTCCAGTGCCTCCATTACCTGTTCCTTGCTGATACCGATCTCTGCCGCAAGTTCAGCCAGGTTGGGTGCTCTGCCCTCTCTCCTGGTGAACTTGTCCTCTGCCTCTCTTACCTTAAGGGCCCGCTCCTTCCCGGTCCGAGGGACCTTCAGGTCCCACTGGGTGTCTCTGAAAAACTTCTTGATCTCGCCCAAAATGGTGGCCGTGGCGAAGGTCCGGAATTCAAAGCCCCTGTCGGGATCGAATCTGTCGGCGGCCTCAACCAGGCCCACTGCGGCGGCCTGATAAAGGTCGTCGTACTCTGCGCCTTTCCCCAGATATTTCTTTATTAAGATGTCAATCAGGTAAAGATGGTCCTCGACCACCTTGTTTCTCTTATCGATATCCGTGGCAGTGTCCCCTGGCTATGCCTGTTTTGCTTTCTTGACCATTTCGATGGTACGGCTGTCGTCACTTGAGCAGTCTATCCTGACCTCATCCATGAGGGTGCTGATCATGAATTTGCCGATCTCACCCTCCTCCGGACAGTTCAGGCAGCGCTTGTCGCCTTTGGCAATGTACTCATTGCCGCTCTTTGTCACCGTTATGTCGATCCTGCCCTTTTCCACGGTGCACTTAACGGTGTACAAAGAAGCAAAACCTTCAAGGACGTGACAGCTTATGAGCCGGCAGGCTTCTCCCACGGCGGCCTTGATATCCTCAGCCTCCTCCACGTCGAAGCCTGTGCTGTCCGCTATGGCTCCTACAGCCATCCTGACTGCGCATATGTATTCCGGTTTGCCCGGAACTGTCATTTCAAACTTGTCCTGCATCGATCGATCCCTGCCTTTAAAGATCAAATTTTACCTGACCGTCGGGTTCCTCTGCCTGAGCTTCCTCCTTCGGTGCGGACTCTGTCCTGGGAGAGTCTTTTGCGTTATCCTCTTCGTCCTCGTCTTCTCTTGCGACCTTGGAGATGGCAATGATGTTGGCATCCTCTGCGACGTTCATGATCTTGACGCCCTGTGTGGCTCTTCCCAGCCTGGATACTTCTCTGGCGGGTACTCTGATGATGATGCCGTCGGAGTTGATGAGCATCACGTCGTCATCGTCGGCCACCGCGATAGCTCCAACCAGCTCTCCCGTCTTGGAGAACTTGGACTTATCGTAGGTGAGGAGACCCTTGCCGCCTCTTACCTGGATCTTGTAGTCCCTGGCCTTGGTGCGCTTGCCGTAGCCCTTCTTGGTCACGACCATCAGCTCCTCGGAGGGATCCACCAGTTCCATGGAGACCACTTCGTCTTTTCCCTCGAGCCTTATGGCTCTCACGCCTCCGGCGATCCTTCCCATGGGCCTCACATCATCCTCTGAGAAGGAGATGCACTTGCCCTGGCGGGTGACGATGATAACGTTGTTGGTGCCGGTGGTCTGCTTCACGCCGATGAGCTCGTCGCCTTCCTTAAGCTTGATGGCGATGAGTCCGGTCTTCCTGTTCGTGATGAACTCAGTGAGGGCGGTCTTCTTGATGGTTCCCTTCTTGGTGACGCAGATGAGGAACTTATTGGTCTCAGCCTCGTCCAGCCTTATGACTGCGGTGACTCTCTCCGTGGACATCAGGCTTATGAAGTTCACGATGGGAATACCCTTGGCTGTGCGGGATCCTTCTGGGATCTCGTAGGCCTTTATCATGTGCACCTTGCCCAGATTCGTGAAGAACAAAAGGTTGTCGTGAGAGGAGCACATTATCATCTGCTTCACGAAGTCATTCTCTCTGGTGGTGAGCCCTGTGATGCCCTTGCCGCCTCTCTTCTGAGCCCGATAGGTATCAGCGGGTACTCTCTTGGCATATCCAAGGTGCGTCAGGGTTATGCAGACGTCCTCTTCGTGGATCAGATCCTCTTCATCGATCTCAGCTTCATCGGCCTTGATCTGGGTCTTTCTCTTGTCTCCCCACTTTTTCTTGACCTCCAGTAGTTCGTCCTTGACCACTCCCATGAGCTTGTGCTCATCTTCAAGGAGTTCCTTGTAGTAGGCGATCCTTCTCTCAAGCTCTTCGTACTCGGTCTGGATCTTCTCACGTTCCAGTCCCTGCAGTCTTCTGAGCTGCATGTCTAAGATCGCCTTGGCCTGGATCTCAGACAGTCCGAAGCGCTGCATCAGTTTCTCCTGAGCATCGTCATAGGAGGCTCTGATGATCTTGATGATCTCATCGATGTTGTCCAATGCGATGAGGTAACCTTCCAGGATGTGAGCTCTGGCTTCGGCTTTCTTCTTATCGTAGATGGTCCTTCTGGTGACCACTTCCTTCTGGTGCTTCAGATAGATGTCTATGATCTGCCTGATGTTTAAGATCTTTGGCTTGCCCTCGTCGATGGCAAGCAT
>CAJOKT010000019.1 GCA_905235115.1 uncultured Peptostreptococcaceae bacterium | reverse complement strand
CGTGACTCTGGGCTGGCTCCTCATCAGTCTTTTCGGATGCCTGCCCTTCGTTATAAGCGGAAGCATCCCCGGCTTCATGGACGCGTTTTTCGAGACCATATCAGGCTTTACCACCACCGGAGCATCTGTCTTAAGCGACGTGGAGTCTCTGAGCCATGCCATGCTGTTCTGGAGAAGCTTCACCCACTGGATCGGAGGCATGGGCGTGCTGGCCTTTGTTATGATCCTGACCCCCCTTCTGGGAAGCCGCAACAACTACCTGCTTCAGGCTGAGACACCGGGTCCCGAGTCCGACCGTCTCGTCCCGAAGGCCAGGAGCACCGTCAAGATCCTCTATGGCATATACTTCGGCATGACCCTGGTCCTGATCATCCTGCTGTGCGCAGGCGGGATGAATTTGTTTGACAGCCTGATCCATGCCTTCGGTACTGCAGGAACGGGAGGATTCTCCAACTATTCAGACAGTGTGGCTCACTTCCGCAGCGCATATATAGAGATGGTGATCGCAGTGTTCATGCTTCTCTTCGGTGTGAACTTCAAGATACACTACTTCCTTCTTCTTAAGAAAAAACTCTCCATTCTGAGAAACGAAGAGTTCATCACATATATCATCATTGCCGGCTTTGCCACGGTAACCATCATGGTCAGCATCTTCAGTATGTTCCCCTCGGGATGGGAAGCATTCAGGGCCGCCTTCTTCCAGGTATCCTCCATCCTGACATCCACCGGTTTCTCCACGGCCGACTTCGACATATGGCCGCAGTTCTCAAGGACCCTGCTTCTCATACTGATGCTGATCGGTGCATGTGCGGGAAGCACAGGCGGCGGTTTCAAAGTAGCCAGGCTGGTGCTCATTGCCAAGGCGGCCAAGCGCGGCGTGAACAGGCTGGTCCACCCGAAGGCCATAAAAGCTATCACTATGGACGGCAAAACAGTGGACGAGCGCATCCTGGTCAACGCAGGAGTTTATCTCATACTTTACATTTTTATAATGGTAACAAGCATAGTCCTGCTTTCACTGGACAGCTTCACCCTGGAAGAAAACCTCAGCGCGGTCACCGCCTGCTTCAACAACATAGGTCCGGCCCTTGGAGCCCTGGGCCCCACCGGAAACTATTCCGGACTATCAATTCTTTCCAAGCTCGTCCTTTCCTTCGACATGCTGGCTGGAAGACTTGAGATCATGCCCCTCATGATCCTGCTGCTTCCCGGGGACAGGCATCTGAGAAGGCGCGGATAATACTTCCAAGTCAGCACTGATGAATCTATCCTACATCTCTACTATTGCCTAATGGTCCACAACTGCATAACACTCTTCAAAAAGGAGCATGGAATGCTCTCCATGCTCCTCTTCAGTATCATTCAAGGAACCAAGCAGCGCGGACACTTCAGGATCAAAAACCACCTCATCCTCATGACCTGTGAGTTCAGTCGCAGGCTGCTCATTCTGAGCGGGCTCTTCTACCGGCACAGAGTTATCCAGTGCCATTACATCGTACGGCACCAGGAACTGCAGCATAAGGAGGGACAACAAAAGTGCGATCCTGCTCATATATCTTCTCATCTTTCTCCTCCCGATATATCTTGTGCTATTTATCGTTATTAAAGTTGCGTCAACATTCGTTTTAATTATTATATCAATTTGTGATGTTTACGTCAATTCCAGGCCCTTCCACTATTGATCCAATATGCAATACTGCCGGCTCGAACCTGAGTCGGCAGTGCTTTTCTACATTCTATTTAGATGTCCTGCTCCCCGGTTTCACCACGGGGATCTTTCCTTCCCTGCAGAGGGGGCAGTCATCTGCCTCATACACGGGGAACTGCAGCTTCACCGCGCTGTACACCGGAAGGCTGAAATCGCAGTCCGGTCCTCTTCTGTCCGCTATGCAGGCCACGGCTATGACCTTGGCGCCGAAGGCCTCCAGGGCTTCCACCGTCTCCATGGTGGACATGCCGGTGGTGACCACGTCCTCAGTGATCAGGATGCGGTCATTCTCGTTCACCTCGAAGCCTCGTCTCAGCTGCATGACCCCGTCCTTTCTTTCAGTGAAAAGGCTTTCCAGACCAAGCTGTCTTCCAAGTTCATAGGATACTAACACCCCGCCCATGGCAGGACCCACAAGCTTGGTGATACCCAGGTCTTTTACCTGCTCAGCCACCGTGCTGAGCACCTGAGCCGACAGGTCCGGGAACCTGAGGAGCTTGGCGCACTGGCAGTAGCCGGATGAGTGTTTTCCGGATGACAGAAGGAAATGTCCTTCCAGGAATGCTCCGCATGACTTTAATATCTCCAGATTTCTGTTGTTTTCCATTGGAACCTCTCCTTCCTCATACGATGCCGCGGATGTCCTGAATGTTCTTCAGGCCCTTCTTCACGGCATATTCTTCCATGCCCCTGATGATCTTCACCATTGCCATGGGGTCTCTAAAGGTGGACGCTCCCACCTGGACTGTGGATGCTCCCGCCATTATGAATGCTATGGCGTCCTCAGCAGTGGCTATGCCGCCCAGCCCTGATACAGGGATGGATACCGCCTTCGCCACCTGGTGCACCATGCGAAGTGCGATGGGCATTACCGCAGGTCCTGAAAGCCCTGCGTAAACGTTGTCGAACACTGCCCTCTCCGCCTTTACGTCTATGGCCATGCCCAGGACCGTGTTTATCAGGGAAAGTCCGTCAGCCCCTGCCTCTTCACAGGCTCTGGCCACCAGCGCGATATCTCCTGCATTGGGAGTGAGCTTCACCATGAGAGGATGTCTGGTCACCGACTTCACTCTGGATGTCACATCTGCCGCCTGAACAGGATCTGTTCCGAAGGCCATGCCCCCTGATTTAACATTTGGACATGAGATGTTCAGTTCAAGTATGTCGATGTCGCAGTCGTTCAGGATCTCTGCTCCCCTGACATAGTCCTCCAGGGAGTGGCCGCCCAGATTGGCTATTACCGCGCAGCCCAGCCTGCGCATGTTTTTTGCTTCATGATCTCTGAAGTGCTCCACACCCGGGTTTTCCAGGCCGATGCTGTTCAGCATGCCCATGGGAGTCTCCCACACCCTGATCCCGCGGTTGCCGCGGCTGGGCTCAAGGGTCAGCCCCTTGGAGGACACTCCGCCCAGGATCGACGGATCGAAAAACTCTTCGTACTCTCTTCCGAACCCGAAGGTGCCGGATGCGGCGATCACAGGGTTCTTCATCTGAACTCCCAGGAATTCTGTTCTCAAAAGGTCATTTCCCAAGATCCGTCACCTCCTCGTATCTGAAGCAGGGGCCGTCCTTGCAGACACTTTTGCTGCCCAATGTAGTATCTATGGTGCATCCAAGGCAGGCTCCCAAGCCGCAGGCCATCCTGCTCTCAAGAGAGACCACCATTTCCGCTCCGGCCTCCCTGGCTTTCCCGGCTGCCGCCCTCATCATGGGGGTTGGCCCACATGCAAAAAATACCGTTCCCCCGTCGAACTTCACGTCATCCGTTACGTATCCGCCCACGTTTATCATAAGTTCATCCGCCACGTCTGCGAATTCCCTTCTCAGAATGGGCTCCTCCGTGAATCCCAGATGGATCTTCACGTGAGCCCCGGTCTTCCTCAGAGCCTTGGCCAGACTGTACATGGGAGCGATCCCCATGCCGCCTCCGATGAGCACTGCCCTCCTGATCCTTTCAGACGAGATCACTTCACAGAACCCGCGCCCCATGGGCCCGAACATGTGGATCTCATCTCCCGGTCTCAGCTCTGACATGGCTTCGGTGCCCTTGCCCACTGTCTTGTACAGGAAGGTCCAGACACCGTTCTCACAGTCCATGACGCTTATGGGCCTTGAGAGGAAAAGACCGTCTCCCTTCGGCCTCAGCATGACGAACTGCCCGGGTCTTGCAGGTCTTAAGTCTGAGCTCACCCTCATGAGAAAGATCCCTTCGCTTAGTTTTTTGTTGTCTATTATCAGAGCCATTGTTCTATATCCTGTTTCATATCCAGCACTGCCCGTCTTACGTGATCGGTGTAGTCCTCGCCTTCGGTCTTGCCCTTATGGGCGGTTATCAGGCCTCTCGATGAATTCACAACCCCGCAGACACCGTCTCTGAAGAAAGACGCGATGTCCTTGCCGGTGCCTCCCTGGGCGCCGTAGCCCGGGATCAGCAGGAAAGTGTGAGGCATGACTTCCTTTATGGTCTCGAATTCCTCAGGATAGGTCAGACCGGTCACCGCCCCGATGGCCGAGAATCCGTTTTCTCCTGTGAAAGGCTTGCCCCACTCTGCCACCTTCCTGGCCATCTTCACATACAGCGGTTCCCCGTCTTCTGTCATGCTCAGGTCCTGGAAGTCCACACCGCTCTTGTTGGATGTCTTCACCAGCACGAACAGGCCCTTGTTTTTCTCAAGAAATGGATAGTAGGGTGAGACCGCATCCTCTCCCATGTAGGCGTTCACCGTGATCATGTCCGCCTCGAAGTCTCCCGTGAAGTGACCCAGGGCGTACTGCTCCGCGGTGGAGGAGATGTCTCCCCTCTTAATGTCCGCGATGACTATGGATCCCATGGACCTTACGTACTTCAGGGTGTCCTCGTAGGCCTTCATGCCGTCAAGTCCCAGGGCCTCGTAGCAGGCCACCTGGACCTTGTAGCAGCCCACAAGGTCATGAGTGGCGTCCACGATCCTTCTGTTGAATTCGAAGATCTTTTCCCCTGTGGAAAGATCTTTTTCCGCTATAAAAGAAGGAAGATAGCCCGGTCTGGTGTCCAGTCCCAGGCATACGCAGCTCTTCCTTTTCACATCATCTAGTAAAATGTCCGTTATCATAAAGAGTCTCTCCGTTCACTATGGTCTTCATGACCTCTCCCAGTATCTCTCTTCCGTCGAAGGGGGTATTGTGAGACCTGGATATCATTTCGTCCGCTCTCAGGATCCTTTTTTTCTCCGGATCCACCGCCATCAGGTCTGCCCTCATTCCCGGGCTGAGAAGTCCTCTGTCCGAGAATCCCAGCCTCCGGGCAGTGTTCAGGGAACCCATCCTGGAAAGGGTGGTAAGGGGTATGCCGTTATCGTGAAATATCTTCCAGTCTATGGCGAAGGCAAACTCTATTCCGGATATGCCCGCCATTCCCTTGGCCTTATCCTCCTCTGTATGAGGCGCATGATCCGTACAGAGACAGTCGATGATCCCTGCCCTGATGCCCTCTATAAGGGCCAGTCTGTCTTCTTCGGTCCTGATGGAGGGATTCACCCTGTAGTCCATGTTGGAGCCGAAGATATGGTGAGGCGTCACCTCACATGTTATTGGAAGTCCCTTGGCCTTGGCTTCAGCGATCATGTCCAAAGTGCCCTTCCGGCTTATGTGGCCTACGTGAAGGTTCCCGCCCGCCTTCCTAAGAAGCTGGATGTCTCTTCTAACCGTTGCCCTTTCAGGCTGGCAGTGGGTGCTTATTACGAATCCGTACTTCACAGAGTCCTTCAGGAGCTTCTCCATGAACTCGTCTGAGAATATGGTCTTGCCGTCGTTGGAGATCACGTTGGTCACCTCAGAAATGGCCTTCCGGTCCGTGGGTGTCTCATCGTCAAGCCCGATCCCGGCGGCTGCCGCCTGTACCAGGGTGCAAAGTTTCAGTTCCTCAGCTTTCTTAAGGTTGGCCAGCACCAGTTCCGGGGTCTCCAGAACAGGGGAAGTATTAGCCATGGCGCAGACTGATGCGGTGCCTCCCTTAAGTGCGGCCCGCATTCCGGTCTCCATGGATTCCTTCTGAGTCTGCCCCGGATCTCTCAGATGCACGTGTGTGTCCACCAGGGCCGGCATCACAGTGAGTCCGCCCAGATCTTCCGTCTCAGCACCGGCAAATTCAGAGGGCAGTTCGTCCGGTCTTCCGTAGAAAACTATGCCCTCGCCTTCCGTTCCGTAGACCAACGTTCTCTCATTTTTTGCGTATGCCCCCTCCGCGTCAGCGAAGGAGGCATTTATGAATCTCTTAAGCATGTTTTAAAGTTTGGCGCGGGCTTCGCAGTACTCGCAGGCGTAAAGCTTGTTCTCCCTGTCCACCAGGTCGAACCTGACGTTCTGGATGCGCTCGGTGTTGGTGATGCATCTGGGGTTGGGGCACTTGAGGATGCCCACCACGGACTTGGGAAGGGTGAGCTTCACCTTATTGAAAAGTTTTCCGTCCTTGATGTAGTTCACGGAGACATCCGGGTCGATGAGACCCAGTATGTCAAAGTTTATCTCGAGCGGCGTCTCGATCTTGATGAGATCCTTCACGCCCATCTTTTCGCTGGGTACGTTCCTCATGAGAACTACCACGTCGTTTATCTTGTCAAGGCCCAGTTGCTGGAATATCTTATATCCCTGACCGGCTTTGATGTGGTCTATTACGATTCCTTCTTTGATCTTGGATACGTTGATCATCTCTGTTCCTCCCTTATTTCGCCTGGTCTTCGTCCAGCCCAAGAAGTTTCATGATCAGGGCCATCCTTACGTACATTCCGAACTTGACCTGATTAAAGTACACTGCCCTGGGATCGTCGTCCACGTCTGTGGAGATCTCGTTTACTCTGGGCAGCGGATGCATGACGATCATGTCATCTTTAGCCTTGTCAAGCTTGTCCCTGGTCAGTATGAAGAAATCCTTCAGTCTCAGATACTCTTCCTCGTTGATGAAACGCTCTCTCTGGACTCTGGACATATAGAGGATGTCCAGATCCGGGATGGAAGCTTCCAGATCCTCAGTCTCAGTGAAGGGAACGTTCCTGTCTCTGCAGGTCTCCTTGATATATTCGGGCATTCTCAGTTCCTGGGGAGAGATGAATACGAATTCTACACCCTCATATCTGGACATGGTGTTCACCAGAGAGTGGATGGTACGCCCGAACATAAGGTCGCCGCAGACTCCGATCTTGAGATGATCGAAGCGCTTCTTGTAGTGGCGGATGGTGAGAAGGTCCGTCATGGTCTGGGTGGGATGCTGGTGGCCGCCGTCTCCAGCGTTGATCACCGGGCAGTCGGTGTTGTTGGAGATGTGGTACGCCGTTCCTTCCTTGGGGTGTCGGACCACTATGATGTCCACGAACTGTGATACCGTTCTGGCTGTATCTGCTACGGTCTCACCCTTGGCCGTGGAGGATGTTGAAGGATCCGAAAACCCTATGACCGATCCTCCCAGTCTGTTCATGGCAGTCTGGAATGAGAACTGAGTTCTGGTGGAGGGCTCGTAAAACAGCGTCGCCATTACTTTGTGGCGCGCCGCCTCGTTGAAACGGTCAGGGTCCTCCACTATCCTGTCCGCCAGCTGCATGAGCTCTTCAATCTCATCAACAGAAAAATCAGTGGGAGCGATTAAGTTCCGGTCTTTGAGCATTGTGTTCCTCCTTATAGATCATTAAACAAATTATTATCCAGTTCTTTCTCCTCCATGGGAGTTCCGATGTATTTGTCGTGAACGGACATGCTCTTCACTGATCTGATGGCCAGGAAGAACATCAGAGCGATGAAAGCGATGAACACCAGGCTGAGCCCTGTGTATGTTGCAGTGAAGTCATAGATGCCGTGGAACAGAGCGGGGATGATGATGGCCAGTCTCCTGCAGCGCCTGGACTTCCGGGTCTCTCCCATGAAATCATATCTCTTGGCCAGGCCGTACCAGACTCCCATGAACACAGCGAAGCTGGCGTGTCCCGGAATGGCGGTGAACGCTCTCACGATGGCTGTCTCGAAGCCATACATTATGACGTACTGGATGTTTTCCCAGAGGGCGAAGCCAAGGCTCACGAACACCGAGTATATAAGGCCGTCGAAGGTGCAGTTGAAGTTGGGGCTCCTCCAGGTCCTCCACTTGAGCAGAAGGTACTTGGAGACCTCTTCGGATACTCCCACGACTATGAAATACATGATGATGTTGTAGATGAGAGTGCCCTCCCCCAGAGGCTGTATCAGGTACTGTCCCACTGTTTCCAAAGCCACAGCGACCGCAGTGCTGACTATGCCCCAGACTGCGAGCATCACCAGATACCCTATGGGCTCTTTTTCTATTCTGTCTGCCTTGTAGACCCGGACCATGAGATAGAGGGCCGGGACCACAGCGATAATGATCAAAAGCGGATCAAGTTGTAAATAGTACATATCTGACCTTTCATAAAAAACTAAGACAATAAACTATGAAAATTATACATTACAGATTTGAGGTTCGCAAACTGTTTTGAATAAATCTCACGTCAGTGATATAATATCTTTGTTCAAAATTTTGTCGGTCATATCAATGATCAGGAGACTTGTATGCACACTGTATTCATTATTAATCCTGCTGCGGGAGCGGGAAACGATTTCAGAGAATTAAAGGATGGCATAGAGAGATCAAAGACAGATCTCGCTGATGAAGTCACGGTCTATGAGACCCGGGGCGTGGGAGACGCGGAGATATTCGTCAGGAAGACTCTGGAGGAGCACCCGGATGACATTTTGTTCGTCGCCTGCGGCGGCGACGGCACACTGAATGAGGTGCTCAACGGTTCCAGAGGCTTCGGTAACGCCGTGATCTCGGTTTATCCCTCCGGCACAGGCAACGATTTCGTAAGAAACTTTCCTGAGGCAGGGGACTTCCGGGATCCTGCAGCCATCGTCGGCGGGTCCGAGGTGGTATGCGACGCCATCGAGATCTCGGGAGTCATGGACGGCAAGTATCAGACCAGGCTCTGCGCCAACATGATAAATATCGGCTTCGACGCCAACGTGGTGGCAAAGACCGCGGAGATGAAGCAAAAGCCCCTGCTCTCCGGATCGGCTGCATATCTGGCTTCGGTATTTCTCATCCTCATAAAGAAAAAAGGCGCTGCCCTCAGGATAACGGCAGACGGCGAAACTCTGGCGGACGGAGGTATTTTGCTGACTTCTCTCGCAAACGGTTCATACTGCGGAGGAGGTGTCATGTCCAACCCCTATGCCTCTCTTCAGGACGGCTCAATCGACATGTCGGTGATAAAGAACATCTCAAGGACCAGGTTCATCGGGCTTTTCCCGAAATATCAAAAGGGAGTCCATCTGGACATCCCCGGTATTGAAGAGATCATTACAAATGTTAAAGCAAAAGACATCACCCTCACGCCTTTAAACGGTCCCGTCACCGTATCCGTGGACGGAGAGATTACCCGCGATGATGAACTTCACGTAAGGGTCGTCCCTGCCGCCTTCAGATTCATGGTGCCTGCAAAAGCATGAAAGGCTTAAGGGTCACGGTCTTAACTGCCAGTCCACCGGCTTTTGCCCCGTGAGTTCCAGGTACCGGTTGGTCTTGGAAAAGTATCTTCCTCCGAAGAAACCTCTCGCAGCCGACATGGGGCTGGGGTGGGCTCCCGTGAGGATGAGGTGATCCGGATTGTTTATGAGCTGGACCTTTGCTCCTGCGTTCTGTCCCCAAAGGATGAAGACCAGGGGCTTTTCTCTTTGGTCGAGCAGCCGGATGATCCTGTCGGTGAAGGTCTCCCAGCCCTTTCCCTTGTGGGACATGGGCTGCCCTTCCCTGACTGTCAGTGTGGCGTTCAGAAGGAGCACCCCCTGCTTCGCCCAGTCTGCAAGAAATCCGTGATCCGGCTGGGTGATCCCCAGGTCGTCGTGCTGCTCCTTATAGATGTTTCTGAGTGACGGCGGTATGGCCACCCCCTTATTCACCGAGAAGCACAGCCCGTGGGCCTGCCCCGGATTGAAGTATGGGTCCTGACCCATGATGACCACCTTCGTGTCATCGTAGGAGGAATACTTCAGCGCATTGAAGATATCATCCCTGGGCGGGAACACGGTATACGCCGCGTATTCGCCGTCCAGAAATGTCCGGAGATCCCTGAAATATTCTTTTGAAGTTTCTTCACGGAGGATGTCCTCCCAGTCGTTTCCTGTCTGTATCATATCAGTACCCAATAAACATTTCCCGCTGATGCGTTTCCATACCGGCCCACCTTCAGATCGCTCTTTATTCTGTCGTAACACTGTAAGGATATCACAGAGCCCGGTCCTTTAACAACTATTTCATAGTTTTATTGCCGCCGGGCGGGTTTTTTGTTGTATAATCTTACTGAGGAGCAAAACATGAAAAAGCACGCCATAATTCCCATCTTCATATCTCACCGGGGCTGCCCCAATGACTGCGTCTTCTGCGATCAGAAGAAGATCACCTCCCGCGAGGGTGATGTGACCCTCGATGACGTAAGGTCCACCATCGACCGGTGGCTCACTACCCTCGAGGGCGTGGAGCAGGTGGAGGTATCCTTCTACGGCGGCTCCTTCACCGGCATCCCAATGGACCGGCAGACCGCCTTCCTTGAGATCGCAAAAGACTACAAGGACCGAGGTCTTATAGACATGATCCATCTCTCCACCCGGCCGGACTATATCGACCGTGAGATACTGGACAATCTGAAGGCTCATTCGGTGGACGTCATCGAGCTGGGAGTTCAGAGCTTCTCCGACGAGGTGCTCAGGCTTTCCGGGCGCGGCCACGATGCGGCCTGTGTTTACCGCGCCTGCGACCTGATCAGGTCCTACGGCTTCACCCTTGGGATCCAGCTCATGATCGGACTTCCAGGAGACAGCCGGGAGACCTGCAGGATGTCCGCTCTGGAGACAGTGAAGATCCATCCGGCCATCGCCAGGCTCTACCCTACGGTCACGATCCGCGACACTGAACTCTACCGCATGATGGAGCGCGGCGAGTATCAGCCTCTTCCTCTGGAGGAAGCAGTCCAAAGAGCCAAGGAGATGTACCTCATTCTTGAGGAAAACGGCATCAACGTGATCCGGGTGGGCCTCAAAGCCTCCGAGATCATGGAGGACCAGATCGGTTTCCATCCCGCATTCCGGCAGCTGATGGAATCGGAGATCGCGAAAGATTCCATAGAGTCTCAGCTGTCCGCCATGGGTTACGGCGGCGAGCCCCTCAGCCTGCTGATCAGAGCCAATTCCCGGTCCTTCGGAAACATCTACGGCCATAAGGGCATGAACCGTGATCACTTCCAAAAAAAATATCCGCGCCTTCGGTTAAAAGGCGCGCTTGACGAAAGTCTCAAGGACGGCGAGTACATCCTCACTCCTGAGGCTGATCTCCCCTGATCCTGTCAACTATCGGCTTTATCTGGCTGCGGTCCATCAGATCGCAGCCGTTTTCTATTCTCTCCTTCAGAAGCTTCTGTGCCTCAGTCATGGCCTGTCCTTCCTCTTCCAGCATTTTAAGAGTGAGGCCGATGACCGCCCTGTCCCCACCCTTCACCTTTTCCGGATCGTAGCGGCCGTCCAGAGTGTAGCACTCCACCTGTCTGAGCCACTTCTTGTCGAAGTTTACATATCTCAGGTCCTTTACGTAATCCTGATCCTTCAGCCCGATGCCCACCGCAAAGATCACCATGTTCTTGGTGGGTCTGTACAGATCGGGCTGGTAGTCTGCATTTTTGTCGTGTGCGCCATAGAACCAGTTCTTGAAGTGCTTCCTGGTAAGCTTTATGAACTTATCTATACCCTCGATGCCGCCGGCGTGGACTCCACCTCCGAAGATTATGTTTGAGTTCTTCTCTATATCGGTCTTCTCCACCTGGCCCAGTTCCAGTACCGGGCACTGAAGCTCCTCGGCGATCCACCGGGCGTACTGTTCCGCGGCACCGTATTTACTTTTAAAGATCACTAATGTGTTCTGCATCTGAACCTGCCTGAATCATTTACTGAGTACGTCGATCAGATCATACATGTCCTCTTTGAATTCCCTCTTCATGTGGAGAGCTTCCTCAAGGTCCACGGAGATGATGTGGTTATCCACCGTGCCGATGGCCTTGGAGGGTGCGTCGCCGTGGAGAAGGTCCACAGCCTTCGCGCCGCAGAGAGTGGCCAGATTCCTGTCGTTCAAGGTGGGCGAACCGCCTCTCTGAAGATAGGAGAGCACCACCAGCTTGGTATCTTTTCCGGTGTGTTCCTGCACGTATTTCACCAGTTCGTCGCTTTCGATGTCCGCGCCTTCAGCCTTGATGATTATGGAGTGGAGCTTGCCCTTGCTCATGCCGTCCAGGATCTTGACGCAGAGGGCGTTGAGATCCAAAGGCTTCTCCGGCACCAGCACGTACTCCGCGCCTCCTGCCAGCCCGGCGAAAAGCGCGATGTCCCCGCACTCTCTTCCCATGACCTCCACCACGGTGGTCCTGTTATGGGAAGACGAGGTATCTCTCAGCTTGGATATGGCGTCCAGCACCGTGGTCACCGCCGTGTCGAACCCTATGGTGTAGTCCGTGTAGCCCAGGTCGTTGTCGATGGTTCCCGGCACTCCCATGACCGTGATGCCTCTCCTTGCCAGTTCCAGGCCTCCTCTGAATGTGCCGTTGCCGCCTATGATGACCAGGCCTTCCACGCCGTATGTCCTTAAGATATTGGCTGCGTGGTCCACCCATCTGTCCTCCATGAAGCGGGCGCTTCTGGCGGATTTGAGCACAGTGCCTCCTCTGTGCATGATGTCTCCCACGGAGTATCTGTCCATAAGGCGGAAATCTCCGTCGATGAGACCTTCGTAGCCTCTTTCGATCCCGTATACCGTCATGCCTTTGTCCAGTCCGCACCTTACAACGGCTCTGATGGCAGCGTTCATTCCGGGAGAGTCGCCGCCGCTTGTGAGTACAGCAATCTTGTTCATTCTATTACCTCGTTTCTTCCGTTATCTTCACGTTTTCCGAGCCCAGCAGGCCGATCAGCTGATTCTCCAGAGACTTGGACACGTTGAGGCCCATGGTCTTCCGGGCCGCCTTTCCGCCTGGAAGATAGATGTAGATCTTCCACAGGTCCTCTCCTCTGTGCCTGCTGAGGGCGGTCTGGATATGCTCAGAAGTGATCCTGGCATCCATTCCGCCGGAGATCCTGAGCTTCATGGTTCCCTTCGTCTCAAGTACGGGGCTTGGGGCGGGTTCCTGTATTTCAGGCGCAAAATATCCGGGCCGGGTGTTTTGCGCCATGTCCGGCTGTTCCGGAACCCTGTCTTCAGGTCTCTCAGGCTTTTCCCTGTATGCGCTGTCCGGTTTGAGTTCGAAGATGTCCTCTGCCAGTATCTTGGCTGATTCGCCTTCCTTGAAATCCAGTCGTCCTCTTATATTAATGATCTTGTCCGGATCAGTCAGTGCCACTGTCTTGGTGTAGGTCTTGGGGAAGACCACCGCCTCGTAGGCTCCGTAAAGGTCCTCCATGGTCAGGAAGGCCATCATGCCTCCGGACTTGGTGATCTGAGTCTTTCTGGCGGAGACTATGCCGCATACAGATACCCGCATGCCGTCCTTAAGCTTCACGCTTTTGGCGCCCTGCTGATACTCCTCCTCGGCATGCATCATATCGTCGGATGTCACCGAGCTCAGCCTCTTCATGACCTCCTCATAGTCCGCAAGGGGATGGTCTGTGATGTAGACTCCCAGCATCTCTTTTTCCATGAACATGCTGACTTCCCTGGAAAAAGGCTTGATGTCCGGAAGTTCAGTCCTTACCGCATCCATGCCGCCTCCCGCCATGTCGAACAGGGAGATCTGGCCCTTCACGTTCTTTCTGGCATCGTTCTGGGCGGTCTCCATAAGGCTCTCGTAGATGCCAAGCATGGCAGCCTTGTTGTCCGAGAAGCAGTCCAGAGCCCCCGCCTTGATCAGAGACTCCACCGCCTTCTTGTTGACCTCGGTTATGTCCATATTCCTGATGAAGGTGAAAATATCCTTCGGCAGGCCCTTTTCCTCTCTGGTCCTTATGATGGCTTCGATGGCTCCGTCTCCCACATTCTTCACCGCTCTCAGGCCGAATCTGATGCATCCGTCCGTTACGGTGAATTTGGCGTAGGACCGGTTCACGTCGGGGGGCAGCACCTTTATGCCCATATCCTGGCAGTTGCGGATGTATCTTGCGGTCTGCCTGAAGTCCCCCATGACCGAAGTCATGAGTGCAGCCATGAATTCCGTGGGATAATAATGTTTCAGATATCCCGTCTCGTAAGCCAGCACCGCGTAAGCTGCAGCGTGGGACTTGTTGAAAGCGTAGGACGCGAAGGTCACCATGTCTTCGAATATCTCCTCCGCTGCCTCCCTGGATATGCCGTTTCTCACGCACCCCGGGATCTCCACTGTGCCATCGTCAGAGATCTTGCCGTTTATGAAGTATTCCTTCTCCTTCATCATCACGTCATGTTTCTTCTTGGACATGGCGCGCCTTACCAGGTCAGACCTGCCGTAGCTGTAGCCGCCCAGGTCGCGGACGATCTGCATGACCTGCTCCTGGTATACCAGACAGCCGTAGGTGACATCCAGTATGGGAGCAAGCTTCTCCGTCACATATTTAATGTTCTCCGGGTGTTTTTTGTTCTCGATATATTTCGGTATGGAGTCCATGGGACCCGGTCTGTAAAGGGAGATGCCTGCCACGATGTCCTCAAAACATGTGGGCCTAAGGTTCTTCATGAACTGAGTCATACCGCTGGACTCCAGCTGGAACACTCCTGACGTGTTCCCCTGGGCGATCATTTCGTAGACCTCCGGGTCATCATAGCCCATTTTGGAGAAATCTATCTCTATGCCGTGATTTTCCTTGATGAGTTCCAGGGCATCCCTTATGACCGTCAGGTTCCTGAGCCCCAGGAAGTCCATCTTAAGGAGTCCCAGTTCCTCGATGGTGGTCATGGTGAACTGAGTGGCCGGTCCTTTGTCTGAAAGATACAGGGGCACGTATTCGTCTATGGGAAGTTTTGATATCACTACTCCCGCTGCGTGAGTGGAGGCGTGCCTGGGCATGCCTTCCAGAGCCATGGCCATGTCAACTATGCGTCTGGCCTCCTCATCGTTCTCGTAAAGCGGCTTCAGTTCAGAGCCGGGCATATCCAGAGCTTTCTTAAGGGTCATGTCCAGTTCGAATGGTATGGCCTTGGCGATCTGGTCAGCCTTTGCGTATGTGGCGCCAAGCACTCTGGCCACGTCCCTCACCGCCATCTTGGCCTTCATGGTACCGAAGGTGATGATCTGGGAGACTCTGTCCTTTCCGTACTTGCGGGTGACGTAGTCGATGACCTCGCCCCGCCTCTCGTAACAGAAGTCCACATCGATATCCGGCATGCTGACCCTCTCCGGATTCAGGAATCTCTCGAAGATCAGACTGTACCTGATGGGATCTATGTCGGTTATCCTCAGCGAGTAGGCCACGATGGATCCTGCGGCGGATCCCCTTCCCGGGCCTACCATGATGCCGTTCTGCTTGGCGTAGTTTATGAAATCCCAGACGATGAGGAAGTACTCCACATATCCCATCTTCACGATGGTGTCGATCTCATAGTTCATCCTCTCCCGGATCTCCGGACTTTCCGCCCTGTCGCCGTACCTCTCCCTGAGGCCGTCTGCACAGAGTTCCCTGAAATATTCCTCATTGGTCTTCCCTGAAGGCGCAGTAAATTCCGGCAGGTGATACTCCCCGAACCTGAAGTCGAAATTGCACCTGTCGGCTATGATCTGGGTGTTCTCCAAGGCACCCGGCACATCCCCGAAAAGTTCCCGCATCTCCTCTTCGCTCTTAAGGTAGAACTGATCCGTGGGGTATCTCATCCTGTCAGGCTCCTCCAGGGTGGCACCGGTCTGGATGCAGAGGAGCACGTCATGTGCCTCCGCATCGGATCGGTTCACGTAGTGGCAGTCATTGGTGGCCACCAGCGGTATGCCCAGTTCCTTTGACAGCCTCAGCATGTCCGCCCTTATGGCCTTCTCTCCGTCCAGTCCGTGGTCCTGAAGCTCAAGGTAGAAGTTGCCCTCCCCGAAGATATCGCGGAAGGCGATGGCTTCGTTTTTTGCGCCATCGTAG
Source organism: uncultured Peptostreptococcaceae bacterium (assembly GCA_905235115.1). Taxonomy (GTDB): domain Bacteria; phylum Bacillota; class Clostridia; order Peptostreptococcales; family Anaerovoracaceae; genus RUG754. The sequence continues at coordinate 28,088 of CAJOKT010000019.1, read as the reverse complement.
TCCCTGAGAAGCAACTTCTTCTGAACATCGCCCGAAAGGCAGGCAGAAAGGCAGATAAGGCCCTCAGAATGGGCCCTGAGCACGTCCTTGTCGATTCTGGGCTTGTAGTAGAAACCTTCCGTGTAGCCAATGGAGACGATCTTGATCAGGTTCCGGTAACCCGTCTCGTTCTCGGCCAGAAGGATCAGGTGACCCTGGCGCTTGTCCATGTCCGGCTCCTTATCCAGATGGCTGCGGGAGGCTGTGTACACCTCGCATCCGATGATTGGTTTGATGCCCTGAGCCTTGCACTCCTTGTAGAAGTCCACCACGCCGAACATGGCTCCGTGGTCGGTGATGGCCATGGATGTCATTCCCAGTTCCTTGCCCCTCTTCACCACATCCTTGATGCGGGCCGCGCCGTCCAGAAGACTGTATTCAGTATGTAAATGCAAATGTGTGAATCCCATGGCAGTATTTTACCACATAAAATGCTGAATAAAAAGACAGATGTTTCACACGTCCCCCGTATGGTCCCTTTTACAAATCTTTCCGCTTGTGTTACAATTATCCAAAATAAGACACATATTACAGGAGACGCAAAAAATGTCTGAAACGAAAAAAATCAGCCCCCTAAGGCTTGTACTCAGAATTATACTCATTCTCATACTGATCCTGGTGCTGGTGGTCGCAGGATATCTGGCCTATGTATTCATCGATTATCACAGGCTGGACGACAACCTGGTGGTCACGCCTGAAGGCACTGCATCGCAGGGCACACTGGACGTGTCCTCCGGCGAGACCTTCCACATCATGGACTGGAACATCGGCTTCGCCGCGTATACGGATCAGTTCAGTTTCTTCATGGACGGAGGCAAATATTCCAGAGCCTTTTCAAAGGAAGCCACCGTTGAAAATATGGAGAACATCATCAGCGAGTTCAAATCTCACGCTGCCGATTTCTACCTGATACAGGAGGTGGACTTCGGCTCCACCAGGTCCTACCACGTGGATCAAAGGGCCATGCTGAAGGAATCCTTCAATAACGGCTTCGCCTCCACCTTCGGTGTGAACTACGATTCGTCGTATCTGTTCTACCCCTTTACGTCCCCCATCGGAGCTTCCAAGTCGGGGATCCTGACCATGTCTTCCTATGATATCTCAGGCGCGGTCAGGCGCAGCTTCCCCATCCAGACCGGCTTTGCCAAGTTTCTGGACCTCGACAGATGCTTCCTTATAAGCCGCATACCCTGTTCCGACGGACACGAGCTGGTTCTCATCAATCTTCACGCTTCCGCATATACCACTGATGATTCCATCGTGAGACGGCAGATAAAGATGCTGACGGACACCATCTCTGAAGAGTACGCGAAAGGAAACTATGTCATCGCAGGAGGCGACTTCAACATGGACCTTCTGGGCGACTCCGCTTCCATCTTCGGAGTTTCCGGCGAGAATTACAGCTGGGCACAGCCCTTCCCCACGGACGAGATACCCGATCACGTGGCTCTGGTGGCTCCCTTTGATCCTGACGACCCAATACCTTCATGCAGGAACGCGGACTCCCCCTGGGATCCCGAGACCAACTTCCAGATCACCATTGACGGATTCCTTGTGACTGACAACATCGAAGTATCAGGCTGCGAAGTGACTGACCTGCAGTTCGCCTACTCGGATCACGATCCGGTGCAGCTTTGGTTCTCCTTCAAAAGCTGAACAGAGTATCCATGAGAAATGATCCCGGCCCCCGCGTTTGATGCGGGGGTTTCCTTAGACGGCAAGAGGGTGTCCCAAAAGGTCATCAATCAGACCTTGAGACACCCTCTTAGTGTGATTCGTATGCAGGACCGGGCTGCAGGAATGAGAATCCTTTTGATGAAACTTCATACGGCCCGGATAAGACTGAAAATCTGTGTGTAAGATGCGGCCTTTGTCATACAGATCCTTCTTTTCAGGCTAAGCCGCGATCATCTACAGATCAATGGCCCTGAGCACCGCATCCGCGTTCTTTCCCGGGTCGTTTCCTGTAAGGGTGACTTTTGCGTCCGCCCAGGACTCGTACAAAGGTAGTCTCATTTCGTAGAGCCTCTCCACTCCGGTATTTAAGCTTATGGGTCTGCCGCCCACCTCCAGATCTTTTACGTCCCTGTCCAGAAAAACGATCCTGCCGTTTCTGGCAAGCTCATAATAGTTTTCTTCCCGGTTCACGATGCCGCCACCCGTGGATATCACCACGCCTGTCTGGCTGCCCGCCTCCGCAGCAGCCATCATCTCCATCTCTCTGAAGGCATCCTCGCCGTACTCTCCTATGAGTTCCGGAATAGACTTGCCGTTTCTAAGTTCGATCAGCTCGTCAGTGTCGATGAATTCCCGGCCAAGCTTCCTTGCAAGCTCCTGCCCGATGACGGTCTTGCCCGATCCCGGCATTCCGATCAAAACGATATTCTCTCTCCAGCGGCGGATGTTTTGAAGGATCCTCTCCTCCATCCCGTCTTTGTTCTCGAAGCTCATGGTGGTGAACAGCATGGAAGAATATATCCCCTGGTACACCAGCATATCCAGGCCCGGGACCGCGTCGATCAGGTTCCTCCTGGCCTGGCAGATGAAGCCGGTCCTCAGCGGATTGTAGACCAGATCCAGCGCCCACTCCAGTTTGGGATACTTGCCGGGGCATGCGGGGGAATTTTCGGTGTCCGGATACATTCCCACAGGGGTGGCGTTCACCATGATCTGACAATTCAGCGCATATCTGTCGGTAAGGCCTTCGGCCATTGCCTCATGGGTAAGCACGTTCACCTCAGAGGCACCCTTGTCGAAAAGCACCTGGACCACGGCCTTGGATGCACCGCCGTTTCCCAGCACCAGGCATCTCCTGCCATTGACCTCCACCCCATGCTTCTCCAGCATCTTCTTGAAGCCGAAATAATCGGTGTTGAAGCCTTTGAGCCTGCCGTTTCTTCTGACTATGGTGTTCACAGATCCGATGGCCTGAGCCTCCGGCGACAGCTCGTCCAGATATTTCATGACCTCCGTCTTGTAGGGCATGGTCACGTTCAGCCCTGCCCACTTGCCGTTTCTTATGAAGTCCCCCAGCTCCTCAGGTTCCTTTTCGAACAAAACATACTCGTAGGCCTCCCCCGTCTCTGAAGAGATCATCTCATGGAGCACCGGACTTAGGCTGTGGCTCAGATCTTTCCCAAGAAGTCCGAAGGGCAAAGACTGCTCCTTACGGCTGAGCTCCATTATCTTTTTTATTACCTCCTGCTGGTAGGGCTTGAGGCCCTCCAGTATCTCACGCTCTCTCTTTTCATCTCTTACGGGAAGCCCCTGCTGAGTCTTCAGGACGCCGATCTTTCTCACCGCCTCCATCCTTCTGTCGAGAGCCTCAAGGATCGCCTTGTTCTCTTCATCTATTTTGCTCCTCAGGCTCTCAATGGTGTCGGGTCCTGAGGATACCGTGTCCAGGTTCTTGACCTCGGGAGCAGGCTCCTCTTCCGGTCCTTCTCTCTCCACAAGGAGGGCGTCATATATCGCCATGGCAGCAGCGGCCTCGACCACAGGCACTGCTCTTAAAACCACACAGGGGTCGTGCCTGCCTTTTATCTCTATCACCACGGGCTTCATGGTCTTCATGTCCACGGTCCTCTGTCTCATGGATATGGACGGCGTCGGCTTGAATGCTGCCCTGAAGACGATGGGCATGCCTGAGGCTATGCCTCCCAGGATGCCTCCGTGATTGTTGGTGAGAGTCACCACGTTCCCGTCCGGGTCTAAGGCGAACGGATCGTTGTTATACGATCCACGCATCCTGGCCCCCTGGAAGCCGGAACCGAACTCGATGCCCTTGACGGCGGGTATGGCGAACACAGCCTCGGAGATCCTTCCCTCCAGGCCGTCGAAGTAGGTGTCCCCGCAAGAGCCCGGCTTGAGACCCATTATGCCGCACTCGATGACACCCCCCACGGAGTCTCCGTTGGAAGCAGCGGCCTGGATCACGTCGTCGAAGCCCAGAGGATCCGTCTCCCCGCCGATCTCCGTGATCTCGGCCATGACGCGGATGCCCTCCTTCTCCAGGATCTGCTTGATGATGCCTCCCGCGATGACAAAGCCCACGGTCAGCCGGGCGCTGGCTCTGCCGCCCCCCTCAGTCTCGGCATCAAGGCCGTCCTTCATCATCATCGTAAAATCCGCGTGCCCGGGTCTCGGCTTGTATTTCAGGTCCTCGTAGTCCTCGCCTTTTACGTCGGTGTTCTTCACCTGGGCTGTGATCTCAGGTCCGGTAACGATGCCGAACTGGCCGCCGAAGTTAGTGACTCCCCTGGTCCAAAGCACGTCGTCGGGCTCCCTTCTGGACGTGACAAAATATGATTCGCCGTCCTGACCGGCGGATCTTCTTGACATGAACTGACCCAGTTCTCTGTAATCTATCACGGTCCCTTCCGGGATGCCTTTTATGGTGGTGGTCACGGCAGGTCCGTGGGATGTTCCTTCCACCGTTACTTTTATCTTTCTTCCGTAGGTGCTGGCCATTTAATCCCTCACATCCAAAAAAGCTTTGAGCTCGTCGTCCGTCATTCCCTTAAGGGTACATTCCCCCGGTCTCATGGGAATGACAAGATTGATGTATCCGTCTCTTATCTTCTTGTCCTCTGCCACGTGGGTGAGCAGCGCCTTCAGATTGTAGGGGCACCTCCACTCCAGTCCGTGCTTCTCCAGAAGGTTGATCAGCCTGGTATATGTGCCTCTCTCGGACAGTCCCTTGTTTTCAGATGCCCTGGTGATGAGAGCCATGCCCATGGCCACTGCCTCTCCGTGGTGGATCTTGTACGATGACTGAGTCTCGATGGCGTGTCCCAGAGTGTGTCCGAAGTTCAAAAGATTCCTGATTCCGTTATCTCTCTCATCCTCCACGACTATATCTGCCTTGAGCCTGATGCAGCGTTTCAGGATCTCCTCCAGATATGCGCTGTCATTTCTCGTCTCTGTAAGAGGCCTTTCCTCCAGAAGCTTTACCAGCTGGTCATCTCCTACGAAACCGTACTTGATGACCTCCGCGCAGCCCTCTGCAAAGGTCGCATCGGGGAGCGTGTCCATGTATTTCGTGTCCACCAGAACCAGGGAAGGCTGATAGAAGGTGCCTATGATATTCTTCCTGCCTCCCAGGTTCAGGGCGTTCTTTCCGCCTACCGCGGCATCAGCTGCAGCGATCAGGGTGGTGGGCATCTCGCAGAGATCCAGTCCCCTCTTGTAGGTGGACGCAATGAATCCTGCAAGGTCCGTCACTGTCCCTCCGCCGATCCCCACGATCGTATCAGTCCTGGACACGCTGAAGTCAGACAGGAGTCCGCAGATGTTCTGGAAGGACTCGATGCTCTTGGTGTCCTCGCCGCCCAGTACTGAGCAGGCCATCACCTCCTTACCCGCCGCTTCCAGGGCATTTCCCAACTCCGCCACATACTGAGAGGGCACCGCCTCGTCCCAGATCAGCACGAAGCGCCTCCCCTTGGGAAGCAGCAGTTTCACCGCCTCATCGGTGATGTTTCTTCCTATTATGACCTCGTAACGGTCCCTGGTTCTTATCTTTACCCGCTCCATTTTAACGGTCTCCTTCGTCCTCTCTCATTCTGTACCCCACACCGAGCTCGGTGAAAATGTACTCCGGCTCTCCCGGGTTCTTCTCGATCTTGCGCCTGATGTTGGCCATGTTGACTCTCAGGATCCTGTTGTTGTCCCCGGCGTATGGCCCCCAAAGTGCGTTGATCAGAGAATCGTAGGTTATGACCTTGCCGGAATTCTTGGCAAGTATCGACACAATGTTGTATTCCATCCTGGTCAGGTGGATCGGTTGGCCGTCCAGAGTCACCAGCCTCTTCTCGAAATCTATGAGAAGGCCCCTGGAACTGTATGTCTTATGTATATCCCCGCCTTCGGAGGTCACGCTGTTCACGTGCCTGAGCGATGTCCTGATCCTGGCGAGGAGTTCGCTTGTCCCGAAGGGCTTCGTGACATAGTCGTCCGCCCCGGCGTCCAGAGCCTCCACCTTTTCCTTCTCCAGAGTCCTTGCGGAAATGACTATTATGGGCATGGCGGACCACTTCCTGGTCTCACGGATCACATCGTTTCCGTCCATGTCGGGAAGCCCCAGGTCCAGCAGCACCAGATCCGGCAGAGCCGAGGTTATCCTGGCCAGACCGTCCCGTCCGGTCCTCTCGGCGGTCACCGAATAGCCGTTCAGTTCAAGCGTCCTCACTATGAAATCCGAGATGCTCTTTTCATCCTCTATCAAAAGAATCGTCACCTTCTGCATCGTCTATCTCCTCCATGTATTCCGGAAGGGTGAACACGAACTCCATCCCGTCCTCGTGGTCGACGGCTTTTATGCCCCCGTCGTGGGCGTCTATTATGGTCTTGCAGATGGAAAGACCGATCCCCATTCCTCTCTTGGAGTCCGGGCTCTCATCCTCCGTTGCAAAACTTCCTCCATCGAATATGTGCTCCAGCCTGTCCGGAGGGATGCGCTTCCCTCTGTCTCTCACCGAGAACAAAACATTCCCGTCCTCCACCCTGACCTGAAGCTCTATGGGATCTCTGGTCCCGGAGTGGGCGGCGGCGTTGTTCAGTATGTTGATGAGCACCTGCTGTATGAGCAAGGGGTCCATCTCAGCCATGACCGGTTCCTCCGGCACCTTCACGGTGATCCCATTCTCCGGGAAATTCTTCCTGAAGTGGGACACGGCGGCGGATACCACCTCATCCACGATCTCGGGAGTCTTATCCACCTTGGAGCTCTTCTCATCGATTCTGGTGACCGAGAGCAGGTTCTCCACCATGCTAAGAAGCCACCTGGCGTCCCGGTTGATATTGGTCACGAGCCTTAGCTTCTCCTCCTCGTCCATAGCCGAGGTATTCTCGATTATGGACTCGCTGTTTCCGATGATCCCGGTAAGAGGTGTCCGGATGTCATGGGAAACCGCTCTCAGGAGATTCGCTCTGGTCTTCTCCTTCTCCGCCTCCAGAAGCTCCTTATCCTGCCTGGCCAGCAGGTCCTGCTGAGCCTTTAGCACCGTACTTGAGATAGACGTGATAATGCTTATGATCAGCATGCCCAGGAAAGTCACCTGATAGCCCTGCAGGCTGAAATCCAGGTTCCCGTAAGGATAAGTGAAGAAGTAGTTCACCGACAGCACCGCCACTATGGCATACAAAATACCATAGAAATACCCGTCCGTATACCTTGCGGCAACGAAGGCCCCTATGGTGTAAAGCATTGCGATGTTGAGCGTAGGATCGGATGCCGTTCTGTTGAAGAAAAACGCTATCAGCGTGGCTGCCGCGTACACCCCGAGGGTGATGAGGAAGTCCTTGTGGCTGAAGCTTCTCAGTTTGGCCTTGACGGCCGCAGAGATCTCCGACCTTCTCCTTCTCGGATCATTGTTTCCCATGCTTTAATTGTAGTTTAAATGCTGTGTTTCTTCAAGGGTATTTTGAAGACCAGGTCCGTATGCAGAATAAGCTATTCTATACCAGAACCGACTCCCTCGTGGATCCATTGACTACAAAACCCCAAATATTCACTGACTACCATGAGTTTAAACTCATCACTGTATTTCTTTTTTCCTGGCATTTTAAAACCCATTTCATTAGAGTATTTTTTCTAACGAAAGGGGTTCACTTCAATGCTCTCCATACTCCTCTTCAGTATCATTCCAAAGAACCAAGCAACGCGGACACTTCAGGATCAAGTTCCACCTCATTCTCATGACCGGTGAGTTCGGTCACAGGCTGCTCGTTCTGAGCGGGCTCTTCTACCGGCGCAGAGTTATCCAGTGCCATTACATCCTTAAGCATCAGGAACTGCAGCATAAGGATGGATAACAAGAGTGCGACCCTTTTCATATATCTTCTCATCTTTCTCCTCACGATATATCTTTTGATTCCGCGATATTCAACTGTATATTTTTAACTATTATAGCAATATTGTGAACTGTCTATCAATATATCCTTTTTGCATGCAAAAAGCGGCAGCCGAAACTGCCGCTTTCATTCTCATGAACGTTCTATTATTTGTTTACAGCGTCCTTAAGAGCCTTGCCGGCCTTGAATGCGGGCTTTGTGGAAGCCTTGATCTTAACTGCCTTGCCTGTCTGGGGGTTCTTACCCATTCTGGCGGCCTGCTTTCTTGTCTCGAATGTTCCGAATCCGATAAGCTGAACCTTGTCACCCTTTACAAGTGCGTCCTCGATGGCTGCGAATGTAGCTGCTACAGCTGCTGTTGCGTCTTTCTTTGTAAGACCGGTATTTTCTGCTACTTTAGCGATGAGTTCTGTTTTATTCATTGTACTAATTCTCCTCCTAAGAAAATCTAAGATTAAATCGTAATGATAATAGCATAATATACTTTGCCTGTCAACAAAAAACTATGCCGAGCCTTTATTTTTCAAGGGTTTTCGGCTTTTTTGCGACCTTGTCCACCAGGGTCATGACACCTGCTGCACCCAGGACTGTGAGCGCAACGGACACCAGAAGCATGAGCTTGGGTCCGGATACATCCAGGATCACTCCGCCCAGCACGCTGGCGAAAACGGAGGAAACGGTTATTGCCGTGGTGTACATCGCCTGTCCCTTTACAGCCTCTCCCCGCTCCATGATCTCGTTGATGAACTGCACTATAGCCGGAAGAAACAGCGGGAACGACACCAGGTGAAGTATGTGAGCCACATATATCATGGTGACGCTGTCGGCCAGATACAGCAAAAGAAGTTTGCCCACGAAGCAGACTGACGCTACCTTAAGCAAGGTGCTGCAGCTGAACCTTGAGTTCAGCTTGTCGAAGAAGAACAGCGCCGGTATCTCCAGAAAGGCCATTACTCCCATGATCCTTCCAAGATCCTCTGCGTCTCCGCCAACTCCGTCCACTACCTGGAACATGAAGTTGTTCAGGATGGCATTCTGAAAGAAGAGCACAAGTATGAAAAGGCTCAGGATCATAAACAGCTTGTTCCTCTTCACGAAGCTGATCAGGTTGATCTCTTCCGTGGCCTCTTCCGCGTCATCCCGGGGTAGGATCTCTTGATCGGAATTTCTCTCTTTCATGGCCTTATCCAGAGTCGCCTTCGTAAGAAGCACCATGCCAAGAAGGACCGCCAGTGCTGCCATTCCGCTGCCCGGAAGAATGCGTGTGCCGAACTTCTCGGTCAGGCTTCCCATGATCACCATGAATACCGCATATCCCAGACTTCCTCCTGAACGGCATATACCGAAGTTGATCTTGTGTCCGCTTTCGGACAGTCTTCTGGAAAACGAGTTGAACACGGGCTGAAGGGCCAGCTCCCAGGCAAGGGTCAGGATGTATATCACCCAAAGGGCTATGGACTTCCTCCTGAAGATCATGAGACCCACGGTGAGCACCATCATCACCACGGTGCCCAGCCCGGCCACGCCTATCTGATCCAGTTTTCTGGACCTGTCCGACAGATCCGCCAGGGCGGGCTGCAGGAACACCGATACCACGCTGGCAAGAGCTATGATCAGGCCGATCTCCGAGTTGCTGAAGCCGATATCAAGAAGGTAGGCAGAACAAAAGCTGCCTACCATTCCGTAATAGATCCAGTATGCCGCAAAATCGCCGGCATACTCTAAATTTAAAGATAATCCTCGTCTGTTCACTTATGAAATAGTCTCCAGTACCTTGTCTCTCAGTTCGCCTTCAAGTCTCTTGAGCTCGATCTCAGCCTCGACTCTCTTCTCGTGGCCTTCCTTCTGGATCTGCATCACCTCATCGATGGTGGTGATGAGCTTCGCGTTGGTCTCCTGAAGGGTCTCGATGTCAACGATCCCCCTCTCGGATTCCTGAGCTACACCAACTGTAGTGTCGTGAAGGATCTCAGCGTTCTTCCTGAGCAGTTCATTGGTGGTGTCTGAGACTGCTCTCTGAGCTTTAAGGGCTTCACCTGAGTTGGCAAGTCCGAGAGCAAGCACCATCTGGCTCTTCCAGAGAGGAATGGTATTCACCAGAGCTGTCTGGATCTTCTCTACCATCAGGGTATCGTTGTTCTGGATCATCCTGATCTGAGGAGCCATCTGCTGGGAAACTGTTCTGGTAAGATCCAGGTCATATACCTTCTTCTCGAATCTGTCGATCATCTGAGCGAAGTCGGAAGCAGCCTGAAGATCCCCCTGATCCTGTGTAAGTTCAGCCTTTTCCCTCATTGCAGGAAGTGTGACTTCTCTTGCTTCCTTCAGCTTATCCTTACCTGCTGCAATGTACATGCTGAGGTTCTTGTAGTTCTCGGTGTTTGCTTTGAACAGTTCTTCCAGAGTTTCGATGTCTCTTGTCAGGGTGACCTGATGTCCGTCCAGGATGTCCACTACCTTCTCAACGTTATTGTTGGCCTTGTCATACTTTGTCTTCATCTCCTGGATCGGGTCCATAGCCTTGTGGAAAAGTTTGGACAGTCCGCGGCGCTCTTCTGTAGCGCTGAAGCCCTTCAGCTCCGTTACCAGACCTGCAAGGGAATCGCCGATGGCTCCCAGGTCGCTGGTCTTTATGTTCTGCAGTGCGGAGTCAGAGAACTCCGCGATCTTTTCCTGAGCATCTGCACCGTACTGAAGTACGCTGTTGGTGTCTGTCAGGTCGATCGCATTCACGTATTTTGCGATGATGGCTCTTTCAGCCTCTGTGAATTCCACCTTGTCGGGGATGTTGAGGACATCGTTGGGATCAAGGTTCTCTGCAACCTTCTCCGCTTCTTCCTGAACGTCCTTAAGAGCTTCCTTTGCTTCCTCGGTCACGGGCTCAACATTTACTGCTGCAGCTTCTTCAAGGATCTCAACTACGGGCTCCGTTTCAAGCTCTACCGTTTCTTTCATTTCCTTATCAATAACTTCCTGGAGGTTCTCCATCTGTTCTTCAAGAGTGCCTGTGTACTTTTCGTCTGTCATAGTCATTCTCCTTTTTCTTCCGCTGCCTCAGGTTCAACGAACTCCTCAACAACATCTTTTAATACATTCTTAAAATCATCTTCAGTGATATCTTCAGCTTTCTTCGCATTGTCATCGTCGCCCAGCTCAAGCTTCATCAGCTTATCCAGGGTGTTGACTTCTGCGTTGATGACCATATTGTCATCAGAGAACAGGCTGTCCAGAAGTTTCTTCAGGGATACATCCGCGCCCTTGATGGCAGCTTCTATCCTTGCCATGCTGTTCTCGATGTTGGCGCCTTCACCGACTCCTTCCTTGTTGTCCTGCAGCTTTATATACTTGTCCACAAGACCAAGGAGCATGTCGCCGTAATAGTTGGCCAGTTTTCTTACCTTGTTGCGGTCCTTCTCGTCCGCTTCCACCTCTTCGGCGATCTTCACCAGGGTGCCTGAGATGGATGTAAGGTCTTCCTTCATCTCTGTCTTAGCCACCAGTTTGGCTTTGTCAAGCACCAGATCGTGAAGGGTATAGAGTCTGGCTGCGACCTCGCTGGCCCATGTCCTGTTCCTCAGGGCCTCGTTTCTCCTCTCCACCTGATTTTTTCTCAGGTTCCCGAGAAGCTTCCAGACGATCAGACCGATCACAGCGCCGATGATCAGTCCGGCAAGAGCGTTGTCCCTTATCCAGTAGATCAGGCAGAAGAGCACGATGAATACGATAACTCCTGCCCGCATGGGAGTCTTTTCGCCCATGACCCTTACTTTAAGGGCCTCACCCCTTCTTTCAGCTTCGGCCTCAGCACGGGCTTCCTTCTCGGCCTGCGCCTGTTTCTGGGCCTTTTCTTCCTCAAGCTGCTTCTTCAAAGCTTCTGTCTTGTTCTCTGCCATGCGTCTTCCTCCTTTAAGAAAATATGCACGTTACTGTTTATCGAAATACGCCTGCCCTGAATCCGGACAAAAATATGTTCTTATGTAACCGTCTTTGGAGAGGACCACAAATTCATTGGTCTCCACTTTGTAGTATACATCATCACCGTCATCCTTTTCAAGTTTATGCAAAGATTCCGGGTCATTTATTACGTCAGATGCGGCCTTTTGGTACTCTTCTTTGGAGGAAAAGCCCATTTCGATACCGTGTTTTTCAAAATGCTCGGTAAGGAGCCGGTCATTTCTGAAGGTGTAGTCCACATACTCCAGTGCCCCCGGGTCATCCGGCGTGTCCGGCGTATCAGGCTCCGGACCGTTCATGAACAGAAATATCCCCGCCGCCACGATGATGAGGAGGATCAAAAGCGCCATTCTGCTCTTACTCATTGAGCCCCTCCTCGTATTTTGCCCTGTACTGAGCAAGGCTCAGTTCGTTGGCACCTCCTTCGAGATCAGGGTCCTTCCTCTGCAGAGGGTCGTCCTCCCAGCCGCATACGGGACATATCTCATAGGCGTTCTTTTCCAGGAAATGGTAGTTTCCGCAAACCGGGCAAAGATATTGTTTTTTATGAAAGAATCTGTATATGCTCCGCATCATTCTGTTCTCTTGTTATCCTCTGCGTGTCTCTTGATCTTATGAGTGGTGCTCTTCTCGAACTCCTCGTTCCTTATGATCACCCTGGCGATCTTCTTGAAGAGGGGCTGCGGATCGTTGATCCTGTCCACCTCGCTCTGGATCAGGGCCCTGACGGCCTCCGGATCTTTTGCGTCCTCACCCAGATAATTCTCGACCTCCTCCATGTCGGGCCTGATGGTTGCGATGATCACGCTGTCGTTGTCGCCGTCATCAGTATCCGCCCAGACCATGGACTCGCTGATGAAAATGCTCTCGTCCAGATAATTCTCAAGCTCCTCCGGATAGACGTTCTTTCCGTTCTTGGTGATGATCACGTTCTTGGAGCGGCCGGTAATGTATATGTAGCCCTCGCTGTCCACATATCCCAGGTCTCCCGTATGGAACCACCCGTCGATGAGAGCGGCCCCGGTAGCCTCCGGGTCGTTGTAATAGCCCATCATCACGTTGGGGCCCTTTAAGATGATCTCTCCTATGCCTTCCTCGTTGGGGTCAAGTATCCTGACCTCCATCTGACTTAATATGTGGCCTGCGGAGCCCTTTCTGAAGTACTTTCTCTCAGGAGGTATTGCAGCCACCAGCGGCGAGCACTCCGTCAGTCCATATCCCTGGATAGCGGTGATGCCAAGATCATTGTAAAAGTCCAGTATCTCCGGCTTCACAGGAGCTCCGCCCATGACGATGAGTCTCAGTCTGCCGCCGAAGACCTCCCTTACCTTGCTGAGCAAAATATCCGAGAAATCCAGATTCACTTTACCCGCAGCCCGGTTCAGTCTCATGGCGATGTTGAACATTCTCTCCTTGCCCTGTTTCCTCACGTTCTTCAGGATACTCTTCCTGAAGCTCTCGAAGATCAGGGGCACGCCGCAAAAGATCGTAGGCTTAAGTTCCGCCAGATCCTTCTGTATGTACTTGAGTCCCTGGCAGTATCCGATGGATGACCCTCTGTATACAGATACCAGGAAGCCGCAGGTGCACTCGTAGGTGTGGTGCAGGGGCAGGACGCTGAAGAATATGTCGTCCTTGGTGTATTTTATGAGCAGAGGGTCCAGCATGATCTCCGCGCAGAGATTTTTCTGGGAAAGCATGACGCCCTTTGACACTCCGGTGGTACCGGACGTGAACAGAAGGACACCCATCTCCTCCGGATCTATCTCCCTATCCAGATACCTGCGGTCCCCCATGTCCAGAAGGTTGCTGCCCTCCGTCAGAAGATCCGTAAGCGCGAAAATATTGTCCTCAGACCTGTCCGCCCAGAAGTCCACCAAAAACTCCAGCTTGCCCACGCCGTCATCCAGCATCTCCCTGAACATCTTTCTGAACTTTGAGCCCATGATCACGCAGGATACGCCCGACTGCTCCACCAGCTGCCTCAGTTCGCTGGCGCTCAGTTCCTTATCGAGGGGTACCACCACCCCTACTCCTCCGGTCACCGTCAGGTAGCTCAGGGCCCAATAATAGCAGTTCTCGCCGATGACGGCGATCTTTTTGTCTCCCATGCCTCTTGAGAGAAGCGCTGTTCCGAGGCTGTTCACATCCCGCAGAACCTTGCTGTAGGTTATGGGAGTGAAAGGCTCGTTCTTTTTGAACTTCTGCCAGAAGCAGGGACGGTTTGCAAACAGCTCTGCGGATTCCTCCAGCATCTGCTTCAGGTTGGCCACAGGCCTCAGTTCTTCTTTGTAAAGATCGTATTTGTCTCTTGACCGCTTGATCTTGTTTACAAGTTCAAGGGCTTCATCATATCCCTTCACTGATATCCTCCATTTCTTTTCCTCTGAAGCATAAAAGCCATCCGATGAATGCGATCGGAATGGCAGCCACAACGTCTACCACGGAGTGCTGCTTCATGAACAGGGTGGAAATCACTATGAGTATGGTAGCAATTATCATACCCACCTTCCAGAGTGTCCCATCCTTCCCTCTGGTATCCCAGGACCACATAAACATACCGGCCATGCCGATTATGTGGAGAGACGGGCAGACATTGTCAGATGTGTCCACCGCGTAAACCATATCTACTATATCCGATAAAAGGAATATCCTGTCATAGGTCTCCGGTCTGAGCTCCAGATATGTGGGATAGATCAGGTAAATGATCGTAGTGACAGTGAAGGTCAGAATGAAATACCTTGACAGTTTCCTGAAATTCTCGGTCTCATTTATCAGCGTGTAGAAAAGCACCACTGCTATCAGCACGTGCCACGTCAGATAAGGTATGACGAACCACTGATTGAAGGGGATCAGGTCATCTATGAAACAATGCACCAGATGAGGATGTCTCCCCTCCGTGAATTTCTCCAACAAGACGAAGCTCAGTATGTATGCGGGCCAGAATGCAAGATACCATAAGTTCGTCTTGAATTTATCTATTTTGTTTATTCTTCTATCCAATTACCGAATGCCCCCTTCCGACAAGGCAGCAGATCCCAAACCCTATTATATCCATAGCAACTATGGTGGCTCCCACAGGGGTGCCGGCGGGAATGGACAGCAGCAGACCTGCCAGAGTGCAGATCACCGAGAATACGGCGGAAAAGACGGTCACGCTCTTGAAATTGCCGAATATCCTCATGGCGGACAGGGCCGGGAATATTACCAGTGCCGTGATCAGGAGCGACCCCACCAGTTTCATGGATATGACTATTATCACCCCTATGACCACAGCGATCATCAGGTTGTACACGTCGGTATTTATACCGGTAGCCTTGGCGAAGTCCTCATCAAAGGTCACACCGAAGATACGGTTATAGAATGCGATAAACAGCGCCACCATCAGTATGGAAAGCACCACGCTGAGCCACATGTCCTTCTCTGTGAGCGTCAGTATAGATGTGGACCCGAAAAGTGTGGCGCACACATCACCCGCTATATTGGAGGATGTTTTGAATATGTTCATTATCAGGTATCCGAAAGCCAGAGCCCCCACGGAGATCATGGCTATAGCGGCGTCCCCTTTGATCCTGGTGTTCTGCCCGGTCCGAAGAAGTATCACCGCGCAGATCACTGTGACCGGAAGCACTACCAGAGTGTCGTTTGCCACGTTCAGGACCGACGCTATGGCCATTCCCCCGAAGGCTACGTGGGACAGCCCGTCTCCCAAAAACGAGAACCTCTTCAGCACCAGGGTCACCCCCAGAAGGGAGGAACACAAAGCGATCAGGGTCCCCACCATCATGGCATACCTGATGAAGGGATACTGCATGTATTCGATTAACGTATTTATTGCACCCATTATCTTATGGCTTCTCTATTTTAGGGGATATGCCCCCGCACTATCTTATTCCTGCAATGTCCTTTATGACTTCTCCCGCCATTATGAGCCCCATTACGGATGGTACGAATGATACGGACCCGGGAGATCTCCTCGGCAGTCCCTCTGCCTGTTCAGTCTCCGCAGGTTTCTCCGTAGAGTAGATCACCTTAAGGGAATCTATGTTCATCTTCCTGCATTCTTTCCTGATTATCCTGGCAAGGGGACACACTGAAGTCTCGTATATGTCCGCCACCTTAAGCGCCGTGGGATCCAGCTTGTTGCCTGCTCCCATAGCGCTGATTACAGGGGTTCCCATCTCCTTTGATGCGGCTATGAGCTGCACCTTCGACTTAATGGAATCTATGGCATCCACAACGTAGTCGTAGCACGAAAAATCGAAGTCTCCGCGGTTTTCAGGTCCGAAAAACACTTCTCTGGCCGTGACCTTTATGCCCGGGTTTATGCGAAGCACTCTTTCCTTCATAAGCTCCGCCTTGCTGAGCCCCACCGTGTCGCTCAGAGCTATGATCTGCCGGTTTATGTTGGTGGGATCCACCCTGTCTGAGTCGATGAGTTCCAGCTCACCGATGCCGGCCCTGGCCAGACCTTCACATGCGAAGCCTCCAACCCCTCCTATGCCGAAGACCGCCACCTTTGAAGCGGCAAGTTTTGAGATCGCTTCAGGGCCGAGAAGCATCTCTGTCCTCATGGTCCAGTCCATCTTATCCCTCTATCTCGATACCCATCTCGGAAGCCCTGGTCCTGTACACGTCCGCCACCTGTCTGGAGGTCACCAGCACCTTTCTGGCATATTTTCCGCCGAAGCGGGAAGCCACGGTGTTGAGTTCGTAAAGAGCGTGCAGCGTATTGGAGGGACTCATCTTTCCTGTCTTGCAGGAAAAGAATGTGGGCACATTTCCCTTGATGGAAAACACGTCTACCTCATTGTAAACATCTATTCCGGAAGTTTCGTGGAGCACTCCGTCCCAGTCCATATGGACTCCCACCATGCAGTAGTCGGATCTCTCTCTTTCCTTTTCATAGGTGTAAAGTTCAAGAGTGCTTCCGCCGTCTCTCAGACATTCCTTGACCGCCTGAGATTTATATGTGAAGTTATAGTAATCATCATCCCGGTGAAGGTTAATTATCAGGCCCTCATCCACCAGAGCATCTATGATGGTGTTGAACTCATCCATGGTGTTGAGAGCTCTTCCCATGTTGGCCAGCATACTCCTGGCCTTCTGAGTCTCGATGGATGCATGAAGGGATTTTTCGGGCATCATGTGCTCCCTCAGGAATATGGACATAAGGTTCCACTCTTCCCTGAACCTTTCCTCCACGGACCACAGCTTCTCCACATCTTCTGCGAACTCCGCATCGTCTATGGCCTTGGTCTGCTTGTGGAGAGAGTAGTTTATCTTTCCTCCGTGCATCTCCACCATGAGATCGGGAGTTATCTCGATCTTCCTCTGCTCCACGTCGGTCAGAATGGAACGATTCCCGCTTCCTCCAAGGTCCACGATATTGTCCCCCTCCACGTCGAAGACATGCATGGGAGTGTCGTAATCATCGGCCACCATTCCGAAGGCCGTGAGGATCACATCCTCTCCGCCTGTCATGTCGAAAAATATCTCATTGCCTGAAGCGATCTCATCCTCGATGATCCCGCGGACTATGGATTTCACGTCATTCAGGTTCTCTTCATCCACCTTGTGGAAGTCTGCGCTCTCCACCCCGCAGTAATCCTTAAGTATCCTGCGGGTCCTGTCCTCCAGCATGTCGATCACAGAACTTCTGCCGATCAGCACAGCTCTCTCCATTCTGAAATTCAGACAGGTAATTAAGTTTTCCATCGGTTCTTCGCCGATGAACTCTATCACTGTTTTCATTATCTCAGCCTTACAGCTTCATATCTCCGTCTTTGACCCATCCGGCCTTCCTCAAAAACTCGTTAATGATGAAAGCGATGACTGCCGGAAGCACGAAGGATATCAGGATCAGTCCTGCCCAGTCAAAGGCGGTGATGGCTTCTTTTGCGCCGGAAGCCACGTCGCTGACCCATCCGGTATATACGCCGATCTGGCCCACCAGACCGCAGGTACCCATTCCTGAGGAGATGGCCGCGCCGTTCATCTTGAGATGGAATACGCAGGTGGCGATAGGTCCGGTTATGGCGGCCGTAAGCGTAGGTGCGATCCATATCCTTGGGTTCCTCATGATGTTGCCCATCTGAAGCATGGATGTGCCGATCCCCTGGGAGATCAGTCCGCCCCAGCGGTTCTCCTTGAAGGAGATCACCGCGAAGCCCACCATCTGAGCGCAGCAGCCCGCAACAGCGGCACCTCCCGCCAGGCCCTGGAGCACCAGAGCAGCGCAGATGGCTGCTGATGAGATGGGAAGTGTCAGCGCCATTCCCACGATGACCGATACCAGGATGCCCATGAGGAAGGGCTGAAGGTCTGTCGCCCACATGATGACGGAGCCTACCCACATGGCTGCCTGCCCAAGTGGAGGCGCTATGAGCCATGAGAAGAAGATGCCCACGCCGATGGTGACCAGAGGAGTCACCAGGATGTCCACCTTGGTCTCCTTGGAGACCATCTTGCCCACCTCAGCTGCGATGATGGCGACGAAGAGAACGGCCAGAGGGCCTCCCGCTCCGCCCAGGGCATTGGATGCGAAGCCCACCGATATCATGGAGAAAAGCACCAGCGGAGGGCATTTCAGCGCGTACCCTATGGCAACTGCCATTGCCGGTCCGCTCATTGCCATGGCGATGCCGCCTACTGTGTATTCCACGCCACCGACGGTGGCCACCGGCTGAGTCAGGAAGCCGATCCCGAACTGTGTGCCTATGGTGTTGATTATCGTTCCGATGAGCAGGGAGCAAAACAGACCCTGCGCCATCGCGCCCAAAGCGTCGATGCAGTATCTTTTGAACGAGACCTCAATGTCCTTTTTCTTAAGGAACTCTTTGAATGTTTCCATCGGTATCCTCCGTATCCGACTACTTAAAAACGTATTTGTCAAGCCTGTCAAAGGCTTCTTTAACATGTGCGGTGGGAAGAGCCAGGTTGATCCTTAAGTTGTGTTCTCCGTGGAACATCCTGCCGTCCTGCAGGGCCACCCCCACCTTCCAGCAGGCTTTCTCCAGCTCGTCCATGGTCACGCTCTTCTCCCTGCACCATTCCGTGAAGTCAGGGAAGATCATGTAGGTGCCCTGGGGAGGGGAGAGAGTCACTCCCGGCACGCCTTCGAAGAAGCGCACGCCCAGTTCGACGTTATCGTTTATTACCGATCTCAATTCATCGGTCCACTCCATGCCCTCTTCGGAATATGCCCCTATCAGGGCGTGCATTGACAGCACGTTCATGTCATTGTAATGGCAGAGCGAGGACTCCTTGATGACTCTCTCCCTCAGCCTTTTGTTGTATATGATGTGGTAGCTTCCAATGAGCCCCGCCAGATTGAAGGTCTTGGAGGGGGCGTACATTGCCGCCGTATTCTCATGAAGGTATTCCGTGGCGGACTGCACGGGAATGTGCCTGTAGCCCGAAAGGATGATGTCGGACCAGATCTCATCGGAGATCACGGTGATGTCGTGCTTCTCGCAGAAGGCTGACAGCTCCTCCAGTTCGGACCGCTCCCACACCCTTCCCACAGGATTGTGAGGGGAGCAAAACACCATTACATGGATCTTGTTCTCGGTGACCTTCTTCTCCATATCTGAGAAGTCCATCCTGAACACGCCGTCTCTGTCCTTTACGAGAGGCGAGTGGACGATCTTGTAGCCGTTGTTTATGAGAGCTCCGGTGAATCCGATATATGTGGGGCTGTGGAGCAGCACATTGTCCCCCCTTGAGCACAGCACGTTCAGTGTGCTGACCACCCCGCCAAGCACTCCGTTCTCGTAGCCTATGTCATCCCTGGTGAGCCCGGCGACGCCGTTTCTTACAGCCTGCCAGTTGATGATGGAATCGTAATATTCCTTCCTGGGCACAAAATATCCGAAAGCAGGGTGTTTTGCCCTTTCGATCACCGCCTTCTGAATGCCCGGGAAGCTTACGAAGTTCATGTCAGCCACCCACATGGGAATGGCCGTGAAGCCCTCATCAGGAGCACCGGGGGCGAATCCGCCGGGGGCGCCTATGGCATCAACTGCCAGCGCGTCCATGCCTGCTCTGTCCGGTTTAGTAGTAAAATCAAATTTCATTCTGTTTCCTTTCGGCCTAAACTACCCCATAATATACTTGATTTATTATAATATAAAAACTGATTTTTGTACATAAAGAAACCTCTGAGGCTCGCCTTGACTTTTTTGCGGATACTAGTAAAATTGATATGATACTCTGCTGTGTTTCATGGAGAAATATATTAGATGGAAAATGATCTGAATACCGGGTCATCCGGACCCAAAAATAAAAGACTCATGGGCATGATGCTCATCGCCATAGGCATCGTCTACGGCGACATCGGTACCTCCCCCATGTATGTCATGAAATCCATTCTGGAGGGAAACGGAGGGATCCGTAATGTGTCCGAGGACTTCATCCTTGGCGCCTTCTCGCTGGTCATCTGGACCATCACCCTTCTGACCACCATCCAGTTCGTGGTAATAGCCATGAAGGCTGACAACAACGGTGAGGGAGGGATCTTCGCTCTCTACAGTCTGGTGAAGAAATACTGGAAGCCCCTGGTCTATGTGGCCATGATCGGCGGGGCCACCATGCTGGCGGACGGAATACTTACACCTGCGGTAACTGTGACCAACGCCATCGACGGTCTGAGGAGCATTTCCGCTTTCGACAGGCTCATCGGCGATAATCAGTGGCCTGTGGTGATGATCGTACTGATCATACTCACCGCCCTCTTCTCCTTCCAGAGAGCCGGCACCAGCCGCATAGGCAAGGCCTTCGGCCCCTTCATGCTGATCTGGTTTCTCTTCCTTGGGGTGACCGGAGTCATCCACCTGGTCTCAATGCCTGCGGTGCTCAAGGCCATCAATCCCATGTATGCGGTCAAGGTGCTGCTGAGTCCGGGAAACAAGATGGGCTTCATGATACTGGGTTCTGTGTTCCTGTCCACCACGGGAGCCGAGGCCCTGTACTCCGACATGGGACATGTGGGAAAAGACAGCATCTATGTCAGCTGGCCTTTCGTCAAGCTCTGCCTGCTGTTAAACTACGGCGGACAGTGTGCATGGATACTCCTCCATATGAACGATCAGTCTCTGGCCGGTATGGAGAGCCTGAACCCCTTCTTCCAGATGCTGACCCCGGGTATGAGGCCTGCTGCGGTACTCATAAGCACCGTGGCGTCCATCATTGCGTCCCAGGCCCTGATCACCGGGTCCTTCACTCTGGTATCCGAAGCCATCAACCTGGACCTGCTTCCTCACATGCAGATCAGATATCCCTCTGATCAGAAAGGTCAGCTTTACATATCCCTGGTGAACTTTATAATGTGGGCAGGCTGCTGCCTGGTAGTGCTCTACTTCAGGACCGCAAGCCGCATAGAGAACGCCTACGGTCTGGCTATCACCGTCTCCATGCTGATGACCACCCTGCTTCTGGTCATATACCTCGTTAAGGTCAAAGGAAGGCCTCTGGCCGCCGCCCTTGTGGGCATCGTATTCGGGTCCATCGAATTCATGTTCTTCATCGCAAGCTGCGGCAAGTTCATGGTAGGCGGCTACGTGGCTATCATGATCTCCCTGATCCTCTTCTCCATCATGATAGTATGGGACAAGGGAACGGTCATCGAACACAGACACCGCAGCTTCATCAATATGAAGGACTATCTTTCAAATATGGCAGCTCTCCGCATGGATGACAGCATTCCCTTCATGGCGGACAACCTGGTCTTCTTCTCAAGAAGCAAGGACCCCAGGATGGTCGAGCGTGACATCCTCTACTCCATACTGGACAAGGATCCCAAGCGGGCCAAAGCCTACTGGTTCGTGAACATCAAGACTACAGACCAGCCCTTCGAGAAGCTTTACTCCATTGAGACCTACGGAACAGAATATATCTTCTTCGTGACCATAACACTGGGCTTCAAGGTGCCCCAGAGGGTCAACGTATATCTGAGGCAGATCGTGCAGGACCTGATCGATACCGGCGAGCTTCCTCAGCAGGAACGTAAATTCTCCATCTACGGTCCCTCCCCCATAGGAAGCTTCAAATTCTGCTTCATCAGAAACAACCTGACCGCAATGGACACTCCGTCCATGGAATACCATCTGGTCAATCTGAAGTACCGCATCAGACGTCAGATCGGCGACCACATCAAGTGGTACGGACTGGAAAACTCTCAGCTGATAATCGAGTATGTGCCTCTGTTCTTCACATCGGCCCATACCGACAGACTTGAAAGATGCTTTCCTGATGCAGACTGAATAAGACATCAAAAAACCTCCGGTCTCCTGCCGCCGGAGGTTTTTAATTGCGCAAAACATTGGCGCCTCATTTTCCCAGGAATCTTTTTCTGGCCTCTGCCACCTCTCTGATGTGGCTCTGGACGGTGGTGCAGCAGCCTCCTACCGCGGAGGCGCCGGCTTTCATGTATCTCATGGCGTATTCCCCGAAGGGCACAGAGCCGGCCATGCCGTTCCATTTTTTGAGCCTGGGGTCGTACTTCTCGCCGCTGTTGGGATATACGGCGATGGGAAGATCCGCAGCTCCTCTTAGTTCCTCGATCAGTGGCTCCATCAGTTCCGGTGCGGTGCAGTTCACCCCGATCATGCGGATGTGAGGGTAGCGCTCTCTGGTGAATTCCAGAGCGCAGTTTCTGAGAAGCTCACCCTCGGAGATGTGCTTTTCATCCCTGCAGCTGAAGCTTACCCAGTAATCCGCTCCCATGTCCTCGGCGATCTCCGCCTCCGTCACAGCCTCTTCAAGAGACGGCTGTGTCTCGAATAGCAGCAGGTCGCTTCCGACCTCCCATAGTATCTCGGCTCTCCTTATATGGAAGTCCCTGAGAGCCGCTCTGGAAACGCCATACCTGCCTCTGTATTCCGATCCGTCGGCAAGATATGCGCCGTAGGGCCCTGCGCTTCCCAGGCAGAGGGGCATCACTCTTCCCTGAGAGCTTCCCTCAGTTTCCCACCATTCTTCCCTGGCTTCCCTGAGGATGCTGACGGAGCGGGCGATCATCTCCTCCGCTTCCTGCACAGAAAATCCCCTTGCCCTGAGCCCGGGTATGGTGGCCTGATAGCTGCAGCTTATGCCGCAGTCCGCCCCTGCGCGGAAATAGTCCATGTGGACTCTCCTCACCTTTTCAGGCTCCGCGGCGAGTACTCCGGCGGTCCAAAGCGCATCGTTCAGATCGCAGCCCAGTCTCTCAAGAGCAGTGGACATGGCGCCGTCTATGACCATTACTCCGGTATTTTTTATCGTATCTTCTATGGTAAACCTGTTCATTAGAATGCGGTATACGCCACTATGGCGAGGGAGACGTAAAACACGATCATGACGCCGAGTATGGTCAGCTGCAGGCCTTTCTTCTTTGTTAGGAGTCCCACGAATTCCCTGACCGCGGCGTTTGGCCAGAAATACCACTTTGTCGGCGCGCCAACTCCCTCCGCCTTCATTCCGGCACCCTTCGCGAAGAAGCCGCTTCTGAAGACGTGATAGTTGGTGGTGCTGAAGGCTACCTTCGCCCCGCCGCCTCTCTCGTCTATCTTCGCCTTGGAGAACTGCATGTTCTCAAAGGTGTTTGTGGATCTGTTCTCTTCTATTATTCTCTCTTCGGGGATCCCCTGCTCCATGAGATATCTCTTCATGGAAGCGCTTTCGGAGATCACCTCGTCAGAGCCCTGACCGCCGGAGGTCACGAAGGTCAGTTCCATGCCGGTCTGGGCCTTTTGCGCCTCATAGAACCGGATGGCCCGGTCTAACCTGCCTCTCAGAAGGGGCGTGGGCGTACCGTCCTTTCTAATGGCACAGCCCAGGACAATCATGTAGTCCCTGTCCTTGTCCGGCTCGTGGCGGGCAGAGATAAAACCTGCTATAACGGTGCCCGCCACCATGCACTCCACGTACAGACACACCGCGGCAAAAAAATCGGTCTCTATCTCGTGGATCATTATCTCAAACTGACTCCCGCTTGCGTAATAGTCCACCGCATACAGGAATATCCAGCCTCCCAAAAACAGCACTGAAAGGATGATCCCCAGGAAGTTCACCAATCCCCCTCCTTCATGCCTGATAAGCGAGATATTGGACACGATCAGTGCTATGGCAAAGACCAGCACCAGCGGTGCTGTGAATAACATGAAGGTCTTGGCGGACCCGGCTATGGTGTGGATCAGCATCATCTCCCGGTAATTATCGGGGTCCCTGAACATGCCGAACGACAGGGCGATGTACATCAGAGATGTGGCCAGGATGAACAGGGCGAATCCCGCGTAGAAGATCGTATTGTACGAATACGGATCGTATTTGATCTGCTGCCGGAAATTGTGTATCAATATCACGGCCACGCCCAGTGTGTAAAGAGCCACTGTCAGGCAAACGTACGCAAACTTATATCTGTCTCCTGCCAGCAAAACTATGGCCCCTGCAATGACCAGAGCTGCTGCAGTCAGTATCAGAAGAGTCCTGAATCCGGGTTTGATGTCGCTTGAGTAAAACTTGGGAATAAAGGATCTGTCTTTCATATCAGCCTGCTGCGTACTCATATCTATTGAGGATCCTGTTGGCGGTATAGTCCGATATGAGGGACTCGCCTCCGAGAACTATGGCAGATCTTGGGTCATGCTCATAGAAATAGTCTTCTGCGGACATGTAATGATTATCGTCTGCAAGAAGGAGAGGCGCTTTCAGATAGCGAGCCAGGGGTCCTCCCGCAAGGCCGTCAGGGAAGTTCTGCCCATATGCCAGAACTGCATAGAAGGGCTGATGCGGGAAGAAATGATCTGCCACTGCCTTTGATGTTTCGTACCTGTCTTTTCCGGAAAGCCGCTGGAACTCGTATCCGAAGTCGTAATAGAGCTCGTCCTCCACAGCCTGGGATACTGCTCCGGTCCCTCCTATAATAAATATGGCGGGATCGTGTTCCATGAGAAATGCTTCCTGTGCCAGAGTCAGTTCCTTTCCCACCAGCATGATGGGATTCCCGGTGGCGGATGCTGACAGAGCATCTGCAAAGGAAGTTCCGCTGCACACCATGAGCTTTTTTGTGGGGGTATAGTAGTCGCACCACTCAAGTATCTTCATGTTGGTATCATATCTGTCTTTGCCGTTGAAACGGTATATCCGGTTGGAATAGATACCTCTGTTGAACAAGGCTTGCCTCAGTTCCTCGGGGACCGCGGCCTTTCCTCCCAGAAGAAAGACCATGCCGTCAGATGTGAGATGTGAATATATCTCGTCGGCGGTCTCTTCGATCACCTGATCGTTACTGCTTACCAGAAGTATGGGAGCGCCGCCCACCACTGCCGACAGGTATGAGCCGCTGAGGGCATCTGCGAATTCCATTCCGCTGGCTACTATCACATAGTTATATCTGGCACTGTTGTCAAGGTACAGAAGCGAATGCGAAATCGCTTCCGCGGTCTTGAATCTGTCCTTGCCGGCTATTCTGCTCATCTCGCGATAACCGGTCCACTCCACGGTGAATGTATCCGAAAGTTTGACCCCCGAGAAATTGGCATAATAGATGTTGAACCTGAACTCCATCCTCGGTTTGGGGGCCTGATCCTGGTACAGAACGCAGCTCCAGTAATCATTGTAACTGTCTCCGGACGTACATGATCTGAACTTGACCCAGCTGCCATCCTGATAGTACATGAGGTCGACTCCGTCCACCGCTCTGTCCACATAAACGTACAGCCTGACTGACTGCTGTCCGGGATACAGATACTGATCTCCCTGCATATCATATATCTCCGGATAATCCCCGGCATAGGAAGTCTGCGGCACCGCCGCCACACATGATACTGCGATGACGGTGATCAGCAGTATCCTCGCTATCATCTTCATTGTATTCTTCATGGCTTACCTCCAGATAATTCAAAGTGCCATTACCTATTCATGTAATCATTCTATCATTGTTTAACGCCTGTGCACAGCAAAAATTCCAAGGGCTTAACAGTTCCCCATGTAGACGAATTCTGTATTTTCGCGGGCGATCTCTGCCAGGCGGCGGATCAGAGCCACATCCGTCGGGCCCCTGTCGGTCATGTTGAACCTGGGGAAAAACCTGGTCACATGAAGAGGCACTCCCTCTCCGTCCGGGTTCCTGAGTTCCCCGACCCACTGTGACAGTTCCCGCATCTCCTCTTCGGAATCGTTTTCCCCCGGGACGATGAGAGTCGTAAGCTCCACGTGGCAGTGTTTCACAGCCTCGCAGATAAAGGCCTTCACCTGCTCAAGGTCCCCTTTCAGAAGATCTCTGTAATATCTTTCGGTGAAGCCCTTCAGGTCTATGTTCATGGCATCTATGTAAGGTGCGATCTCTTCGAGCACCTGAAGTTCAGCAGTACCGTTGGTGACCATGACGGTCCTGAGACCCTTTTCCTTCGCCAGTTTCCCAGTGTCCCGCACGTATTCGCAGCCGATTAGGGGCTCGTTATATGTGAATGCTATGCCGATGCTGCCTCTGCTCCTTAGACCGTCTGCGATCCTGACCAGCTCCTCCGGAGTTAATGTATCCGCTCTGTCCGCAAGATGTTTTGCCTCCTCCGACCAGGATATTCCCGAGTTCTGGCAGAAGGGGCATCTC
The DNA here is from genome assembly GCA_905235115.1 of uncultured Peptostreptococcaceae bacterium. Taxonomy (GTDB): domain Bacteria; phylum Bacillota; class Clostridia; order Peptostreptococcales; family Anaerovoracaceae; genus RUG754. The sequence goes on along the minus strand of CAJOKT010000019.1, from coordinate 1,651 downwards.
AGATTGCAGCCGAAGCTTCCCACGGAAAGGATGAGGCTCCCCGGGAAAAACCTCCGAAGGGGCTTCTTCTCAATGGGATCCAGGGCCATGCCGGTGATCCTGCCGTAATTAAAGGCCACCACCCTGCCGTCTTTTGCGGTCCTTCCGCCGCAAAAGCCCAGTGCTCCGTCTTCTATATTGCAATGTCTGAAGCATACCCTGCACTCAGCCATGATACTGCCCTTCCTGCACTCAGTAATGCCTTACGACCTTGAATCTCTTAAGGCTGTAGTTTTCGTTCTCGCCTATTCCACCCTTCTGGCGGGCTATCCTGATCTGGTCTTCCACCCTGTCGACGCCGTCGAGATTCGGCAGCAGCAGTCCCCGTCTCATGCCGCAGGTCACGATGACCCCGTACTGCTTCACGTCCAGTTCCTCCGGGGACGCTATGTCCTCCGGCTCTTCCAGAACGTCCACCGTGATCTCCAGGGTGCTGAGTTCATCCTCAGTTATGGGTGAAAACCTGGGATCCTCCGTGGACGCGCTGGCGGCGTTCTGGATTATCTCCTCTGCCACGCAGTCCTGCACTCCCGTTATGGTGCCTATGCAGCCTCTGAGCCGGCCGTTACGGTGTATGGAAACGAAGGCTCCCGCCCTCTCCCTAAGCATCTCTTCGGGAAGATCATCAGGAACCGGAATGTGCCGGCGCGATCTGACCCAGTCTTCAACTGCCTTTCTGGCCAGCCTGACGTAGACGTCGCTGTTTTCCGCCTTCTCCCGGCATTCTCTTTCTATCCTTTCCTGATGCTCCTTAAGGAAATACCTGCTCTCGTCACTGCCCTCCGGATAGAAGGTGCATATGCCGTATCCGACGCCTGTAACGTCCTGGTGAGACAGGGCAGTGGCCTTCACGGCAATGCCGTCTAAGACGCCCGCCATGACCGTAAATGATCTGTGGCCGCACTCGGCAGCCTTGTCGCAGAAGGTCTCATCGAAATCCAGCAGTTCTCCGAAGGCCGCCCTTCCGCAGACATCCATTATCCTTTTGTCGTACTCCGGTCCCTCCGGCGCGAAGCCGTAAGGCCCGTAGGTCTGAAGCTTGTGAGAAAGGTCCCCGCTTGCAATGATCACCACCTGCCTACCGGTCTCCTGCACCGCGCGGGCTATCATCTGGCCGAACCTGTAATGGTCCGTGAGCGGGAGGCCCGAAAGCCCTATCCTGACTATCTTTCCGCCGCTGTATTTCTGCCTTATGAACCAGAGAGGCACCATGGTGCCGTGGTCCAGGGCCGGGTCCCTCTCTCCCAGGGTCCCCGCCGCAAAACCTTCTCTTTCCGCCATCTTCGAGATGCATGATACCAGTTCTCTGTCGTAGCTCTCGCTGAACTTCACCTCCGGAGCGCCGAAACTCCGGAATGAACCTTTTGCGCCTGAGCCAGGCGAGATATGGAAATAGTCCGCATACATCACGCTGTGGGGACTGGTGATAATTATGGTCTCGGGCCGGAGACGGGCCACTTCCGCCGCCACCTCTTCATAGGCCCCTGTTGTTTCGGTCACCTGCGCCTCGCTGCCCCTGCCCACGGCAGGAACTATCATCGGAGGGTGAGGCACCATGAAAGCCGCTATAACTGACATCTGCGCGTCCTCCTTTTACGCTGTCATTATACCA
>CAJOKT010000018.1 GCA_905235115.1 uncultured Peptostreptococcaceae bacterium | reverse complement strand
GCGTAAGCATTAAAGGCTGGAATACTCAATGATCCAGCCTTTAGCATCCAATCAAGTCACAGGAATTCCTATTTACAGAAATTCCTTCACACTCTCGAAGATATAGTTACTGATGATACTCAAACCTCAGACGATCCTTTGGATGATGAGTCAGGAGATACACCCGAATCAACTAATGACCCGGCGGACATATCTTCTGATGAAGACGAAGCCATTGAAAATCAGGAAAATATCACTGAAACCAATTCTGATGAAGGAATCGCATTCATCAAGGCAGAGCCTCTGATCCTCATCCCCGAAGATGAAGAACTGACCCCTGAACGTGAAGCGATCAGATATGTGGCTTCAGGCCTTGCCTTCAGGAACGCAGCAGAAGGCCTCAGCCTGGAATATATCCTCTCTTCAGACTATATGGAAGAGAGCATAGCGCTCGAAGATGTGACCGCTGCCCACAGCTACCACATAGTCTATGACATAGGCAACCTTACCGTAGAGCAGATATCACAGAACGAACTGGCATTCCTGGATTCTAAGGGAGAAGTCATCTTCAGAATCTCAGCTCCTTTCATGAAGGATTCCGCTGACCAGTTCAGCTCAGACATCACACTGGATATCCTTTCTGAGAAGGACGGCAAGGTGCTTGTGGAACTGACACCTGACGACGACTGGCTCCTTGATCCTTCAAGGATATACCCCGTTAAGATTGACCCTTTCGTCTACCAGTTCACCAAATCCTTCGACGAGGATGCTGCGGCACTGTATTCTCATCCATCATACCCCTACGGCACTCTCGTCATCGGAAACGACAACGGAGTAAACTACGGCCAGGGAAAGTCATATGTCAAATTCACCCTTCCCACCCTTAACAAGGGAGATATTGTGATTGGAGGCATCCTTGAGATCAGTCAGTATGCAGGAAGCTATGGATACTCACATGTGAGCAATCCCACTTTAAGAGTGAACGCATATCAGGTGACAAGCTCCTGGACAGCTTCTCAGATCATATCAAGCACAGGATACAATAACCTTCCAACGAACGAAAACACAGTCCTTGACTACAAGGATATATCAGGCCCGAACTCCAATTCAGTCCACTATGACTTCGACATATCGAAGGCAGTAAAGAAATGGTATGAAGGTCTCAGTTCCAATTATGGAATACTTCTTAGGGCAGAGAACGAAAGTGCAAGAGCTCTCGCATGCTTCATAGCATCTGACAATCTGTACTATCCTGCATACAGGCCGCTTCTTTTCGTACAGTATCTGAACAACAGGGGCCTTGAATCATACTGGACATATCATGAAGTAGGTCTTGGAGACAGCGGCACTCTCTATGTCAACGACTACACGGGAAACCCGGTCATCATCTTCCCCATAGCGTCTACACCGGGATCCAACGCCCCTGCCACACTTTCACTGGTATACAACGGATACATGAGTGGAGAAACTGCAGATGAATACACTAACCCCGGCTTAGGCTTCAGACTGAACGTTCAGGAGAGGATAACAGCAATATCTTCTTCAGGAAATGAACTGATGCAGAAGCTGTACACACTGGGCTACAGATACATCTACACGGACGAAGACGGCACCCAGCACTACTTCGAAGAGGACAGCGCGAACACGGGTACATACATCGACGAAGAAGGTCTGAAACTGGAACTGACCATACACTCGGGAACCACGGAATACTACCACCTGAGTTCAGATGACGGATCATACAAGACATTCGTACAGTCGGGACTCCTGTACAAAATCTACGGTAAAGACGGAGTAGGTACCATCACGCTGTCATACAACGGTGGAACAGTATCGAAGATCAAAGACGGCGCAGGAAGACAGATAACCATCACCTCGAGCAACAACAGGATCACCAGCGTGACGGATCCTGCGGGAAGGACCGTCAACTTCAACTACTACAGCGGTGGAAACTATCTCTCAGGTATCAGTTACACTGATGGAACAACTACCACGTTAAACTACAACGGCAGCCGCATAAAGGACATCGCAACGAGAAACGGCTCGAAGGTAAGGTTCACATACAAAACCAGCACTGATCCTCATGTGATGAACAGGGTGGCCAAGGTAACGGAATTTGACAACAGCGGTGTGATCGGAACTGATACCGCAGGACAGTACCTTGAATTCGACTACAGCGAACTGAATGAGACAAGATTCAAGGACCGTAACAACAGAACTGAAGTATATCAGTTCGACAATTCGGGAAGGACCATAAGTGTAAAGGATGCCGCAGGCGGAGCCTCCATATACAAGTATTACGCAGACCATGCGGGAAAGAAATCAAATGCCCTGATGTTCAGTGCGGTTGGTGAACAATTCACGGCAAATATTCTCACTAATCACAGCTTTGAGAACGATCTCACTGGATTCACGACAACGGGAACGGTCAGCACATCCACAGCTACGAGTGACCTGTATCTCGGAAGCAAGGTGGGAAAGATAACGGGACAAGGATCCATCAGTCAGACTGTATCTGTGTCTTCGGGGAATTGGTATACCTTCTCCGCGTACTTCAAGACATCCGGTGTGACAGATGCAAAGCTCAAGATAGAGTATCTTAACGTATTGAATACTGTCCTTCAAACGAATGAGACAGAAGAGACTGACTATGAAGTATCCAACTTTGACAGGTTTCTGATATCAGCAAAAGCTCCCCAGAATGCAACAAAAGTGAGAGTGTCACTCGTCAGTTCCTCAGGAACGGTATGCACAGACTGCTGGCAGATGGAAAAAAGTGAGACCCTTAACCATTACAACATGCTGACCAACTCTGACTTCACAGGAGGGATAACGGGGTGGACCAGATACAGGACAGAAGACATAGACGGGATAGTCACATTCAATACTGACAAGGCACTGAGACTGTACGGCAACACCACAAAAGAGAAGAGGGCATACCAGAGCATATACATCGGTAAGAGAGCAGACAAGAAGAACTTTCTGATGTCTGCCATGGTGAAGATGGAGAGCGTCCCCCTCACCTCGGGAAGACACGCGGGGATAGGGATAACGGCACATTATGCCGATGGAACATCTTCGACACAGTGGGCGGAAGCAAACCCGGGTGTATCTTCCTGGCAGAAGGTGTCAAGTGTTTTCCATTTTGACTCGACCGAGGTCATCACTTACATAGACGCATTCGTCACGTATGCAGGGAATGCCAACATATGCTATTTCGATAAGGTATGCCTTTCGTCAGACCAGACGGGAACGGCATATGTTGTAGACGAAGACGGAAACGTGACCTCAGCCGAAGACAACGCGGGACATAACGCGACATACACCTACAACAGCCTCGGAACGGTATCCGGCATAGATGTCAACAACAAGAACTACACATTTACCTACGACACAACCAATCAGCGTCCGCATTTCATAAAGACAGCCAAATCCGACAGCTCTGACATAGAGTTCGGATTTACTTACGATGCAGCGGGTAACGTGACTCAGACTACTGTCACGGATGAGGACGGGAAATACATCAAGGAGGAGGCAGAATACTCGTCTGATAAAGCCTTTGTTACATCAAAGACCGATGGAGCAGGGAACACCACCGAGTATGACTACGGTTCAGATAACCGGGGATTGCTCAGAAACGTGACCGATCCTGAAGGAAACACGGTGTATTACAGCTACAATGAGGATAACGGCAGGATGACGGGAATGTCTGAGTCCGGCACCGGAACCCCTGATATCGGATACAGTTACGACACCCATGGAAGCCTGACACAAATAGACACACTGGGAACAGACTACACCTTCACCTATGACTCCTTTGGAAAGAACATTTCCACAGTAATAGGGAATGATGCGCTTGTAACCAATGAGTACGCTTCATATAACGGGAATCTGACGAAGACAACATATGGAAACGGAGACGCAAAGAATTACGTCTATGACAGTTACGGAAGGCTAAAGTCAGAGTATCTTACAGACTCTTCTGACAATGAGATATACAGGAACAGCTACTTCTACAATGCTTTCGGCCTTATCGGCAAGGTGGAAGACGGAAGAAACGGCAAGACTTATGATTATTCCTATGACCTGACAGACAGGCCTCTTAAGCTCACCATTTCTGACGGCACCGTCATCCAGACCAAATACGATATCGAGAATGCCGTAGAGAATTACACCGTGAGATTCAGGGGAGAATCCCTGTCAACAGCATATGGATATGCAGACCAAGATAACAGGCCCTCAAGTTCCACTTTCAACGGCTCCTGGCTGGAAGAATATGTCTATGATTCCCTTGGCAGGATGACCGATAAAGTTGATAAAGATGCGAACGGGAACATTGTGCTCAAAACACATTATACCTATGTGGATCCTTTCACAGATGACCCTGACAGGACAACAGGACTTGTGGATACTGTAGTCTTGAAAGACTGTAACGGAGATGAGATTTATGCAGGATACAGGGGTTATGATTATGACGCAAACGGCAGGATATGCGGGATACGTACAAAGAATTCGAACGGTACCATTAGCTATCAGACATTTGGATATGACTCGAAAGGTCAACTGACAGAACATACCATCGCCCAGGGGAACGGCCGATATGAATATACCTACGATGATGCCGGGAATATCATAAGCATGATCACTTACTCTACCATAGGGAACCATCAGATCAGCTTACCTATCATTCAGATGGAGTATGAAGATACAAGATGGGGAGATCTGCTGACATCCTACGGCAGGTTCATACAAAGCAGCATCACCTATGATGATATGGGAAACCCGACAATCATTGGAAATGTTGAGTTGACTTGGGAAGGAAAAGAACTGGTAGGATGGGACGATGGAACGGATGAGCTTGCATTTTCCTACGATCCTGACGGATATCGAGTAAGCAAGACTGTAAATGGCACTACAACTGATTACATTGTGTCAGGGGGAAAGGTACTTGCTGAGAGCAACGGGACGGAAAGCATCCACTATTTCTATGACCCGAGCGGCAGCATTCAGGCCATGAAATATGGAGGCACGATTTATTACTACATAAAGAACGTGGAAGGTGATATACTCGGGTTGGTAGACAGCAGCACCGGAGACGTGGTCGCCACATATTCATACAGCGACTGGGGAGAACCCACGGTTACGAATGTTGGAAACAGCACAGTCGGGGACGTTAACCCAATCAGATACAGGGGATACTATTATGACTCTGAGACCGGACTATATTACCTTGGGAGCCGTTATTACAGCCCAACAATAGGGAGATTTATCAGTGCGGATAGCGTTTCTTACATAGGAGCAAATGGAGGATTTGTAAGCTACAATCTGTTTGCGTACTGTGAGAATGATCCAATCAACCACTTTGATCCCAACGGGCATTTCTGGCAAGAATTATTAACAGAACTGACTCAAGCAGTTCAGCAAGCGAGCGGAGTATTTGCCACTGCTGGAAGTGTGGCACTATTAGATTCCCCACTCCCCGGTCCGGCAGATTTAGCTGCAGGAATAATAGTTGGAATTACATTCGCCACATGCTTAGGAGTTGCAGCATACAATGCGCTTTCGACAAGAGACTTGGCGGCCTCAATTCCAAGTGATAAGCAGAATGAAATAGCCAGAACACATAGCGAACGGAAATATAATTACTGGCAAGCAGATCTAATTGGCAATAACGTTGTTGTTGCAATGCCGCTCACTTTGCAGGAAGCATGCCTTAGGGTTTCCATGGGTGGAAGCGTCATGTGTCGGAATGAAGACGCTGCAAGAACGATAGTATTTATAAATGGTTACCGAAATTATGTTGGTCCTGAGGTACATGGAGGATTCGGATATTATCACCATTTACATCCCACAAGAAATCACACGGGGTATACATCGATTCATATTTGGTTTTACTTTTAGGAGGGCTTTAAAATGTCGTATTTTTATAATTATAGAGTTAATGGATGCGAGGATAAAGATACATCACACCTTTTCATGCGCGCAATACTTGCTTATAGTGATGCATTCTCTTTGATTTATTTCAAATATAGACATGAAGAGGAGCTCACTGAGGGCGTATCCAAGATTAAAGAAAAACTAGCACCTTTTGAATTGGATTCTAGGTATGTAACAGTATGGCCGGGCACTAAGATTATTAACAGGAGGGGCAATGCATACAAAATGATTACTTATCGCATTGACTATGATGTGATCCCAATTCTGGAAGAAGTTAATACTCTTTGGGATTGGGATTATCCTCAGTTTCCGATGGATCCATGCTTTTACAGAAAGGGACGCGCGTGGTTTGCGGTCAGTACTCATGAACATTGGAATGCATTATATCTGAAGGAGGATGGCAATTATCCACTTGTTTCTGACCTTGAAAGCCTTGGCGTTTCTTTAGAATACGTGAATCAAGTCGCAGAAGTAGAGCTGTTTTATAATCAGCATTATCTTTGGGACTAAATAGATAGCATAATGGCAACAAACCACTGCAATAATAGCCTCCTTTTGTAACAGGGGGTTTTTTATATTATGATCGATCGGGAAAACTCACATTCACCGCTGTGCAGATACTTTTTCAATCAGGTCTTCGGGGCTGCAGTAGAGAGCTTTAGCCAGGCGGACTATGTATTCTGCCCGTGCCATGTTTATGTTCTTCTGGCGCTGCTCATATTGCTGTATGGTCCTGAGGGGAATGCCGCTTTTTTCGGCAAGCTGGGACTGGCTGAGTCCGACCTGGTTTCTATAGTGTTTAAGTCTTGTTTCTCTGCTTCTTTTCAGATATAGCTCGTCCATGACATCACAGAAGTGACGGATATCCATTTCGTGATAAGGAGAGTACAGGGAGCGGATCCCCGTGATCTTGTCCGGACTTGCGATATCCCTGAACGTGAGTCCGGTTTCCCACTGATAGTAGGCAAGGGCCCATCCAAGCCAGTATTCCTCTGAACGGTGATCCCTGGGCTTTACATTCACGCGGCCGGTATCACCGCCGAGTACGGAATAGGCCATCTCGATCCCTGACATTCCTGCGATCACGGTCGATTCGCCGTGTTCGAAACGATCAGCAAGGTTGCTGTTTATGAATCGCTCCCAGAAGTATATGAGATCACAGTGAAGATCGTTCACCGCGAAGTCCAGCATATGTGCTAAATTGCTGCGGGCTTTTTCCAAATATATCTTATCGTAGGCGCGTATCATCTTGTTTTATCTCCTCGTCCAGTATGGTGGTGATATACAGATCGCCCTTCTGACGTCTGTTTCGTTCTATGTTGAAATACTCACTTCGGGCAGCGTTGTCGCGCATCTCTTTTTTTGCAAACCATTCGTCGCTTGAAGCGATATCGAAGCCCACGAATCTGACGCGGTCAAAAGCCTTCTCACTCTTGAGAACGATCTGCTGCCCAAGCTTACCTAAGTGCATCGCGTTGTTGAGCTGACGATACGAGATGGCGCCGTTCAAAAAATCCTGCGCGAAGGAGAAGTAACTGTCATCCGCCCTGTAGCCCAGCATGATATCTGCTTTGGAATAGTCTATCAGGAAATTGTCCAAAATATAGTTTCTGGCATCAAAGGCCAGATTTGAAGACGTATCGAATTCCCGGTTTTGGAGCAGAACTGCCAGCCAGTTCAGGATGCACTTGTCGCTGTCGTTCAGGTCCAGGATCGCCAGGCCATCGATCTCAATATCGTAAATGTTGGCAAACCCGTCCTTCAGACGCGATGCTCCCCATTCCCTGGCCATGTCAATAGAATCCGTACAATAGAAACCAAGGCCGTAATCATTATATGCCTTGCCATATCCGAACAGCGGCCTCTCAATTATGTGATCTGAACCATGAAAAATGCGCTGGATCATGAGCTGCTCCTTGTATAGTACTCCTGTGGGAGTATAGTCTGATCAAAATATACTCCTTTGGGAGCAGCGTGTCAACAAAAAAGGCGCAGAATGTCTGCGCCTTAAATGGAGATATAACAATAACGATCCGGATCACGGCCTATACCAAATGGATAAACTGGTTGATGTATAAGGACAATAACCAGCAGTATGACGCATCAGTGGGCCGTTACCCCACTTTGATGTTACAATTGAAGCTTTTGCTGATGGACCTGCAGAATATATGATTGCCGAGTGGCTACCATTGGGATAATAGATTTTTCGACCCACAGCGGGTGTTGTAGTTTGAGTGTAACTGCCGTCAGTCATATAAGCAGATGGGTAACTGATCCATCTGGTGTTACTTGTAGACGCGCTGTACCAGGCATAGGAGTGGCAATTATATTTAGCTGTTGAAGAACCAATATATGTCGCGTTTGGATAGCTTGACATGGCTGCATTGTTAAGAGCCGTTTTCTCTGCATTAGTGAAATCATTTGTGGCATAAAGAGCGGCCACAGCTGTTCCTTTTGGAGTGTATACAGTCACATTTGTATATGTTATAGTTGTCCTCGTTAGGGTTCACGGGAAGTATCATCAAAGGAAGACAGCAAGTATAATTCGAGCGTATCAAGTACCATGCCGGCAATGCTTTTATTAACGTCCGGGCAACGCAAACTATTGATAAGGGCACCTCTATTAAGGTTTTCTATGACATCGAAAACGTCATTACGCTGAAGCAAAACATCAAGTGCAGGACACTGGATTCTTACATTATTCACGGCTTCCAGTGGGGTGTCATATAATAGGATATCCACACTTAAAGGGTATTCCAAAACGGCAGATAGCAATTCTTCTGTTGAGAGGCCAGCTAACTGAGATTTGTCTACATAAACTGCTTCGACCATCTGGTCGTGAGTGGTAAATGTATCCCAAATATCACTTTCCACATTTATCGAATACAAAGAATTCTGACTACTTTGGACTTGATCTGCTGACACACCGATCCAACAGAAGCAGAGTGATAGCATTGTAATAACGGTTAAAAAGGCAACTAATCTCTTCATTTTTCTTCTCCTTTCCTTGAAACACATTACTTCTGTGCGCCATACTGATATTCTATCTCCACATATTCTCTTATTGCTTCGAGAACCATGGGAGCGATAGATTTGTTGGTTTCCGAACAATCAAGTCCGGCTATGAATGAGTTCTGATCAAGTGACTCCAGCAATCGAGGCAAGTCGCCCCTATTCAGAAGCAGATCTAAAGCGGTACAGTACTTTCTGACAACATCAATGCCGGCCTCATAAGACAGATTATAGTGATCATCTCTTTCATCAGATTTGATCACTGCGCCGTTAAGAAGCACATCTACGATTAGAGGATACTCCAAGGTGGCCTTTAGCAGTTGCTCTGTTGTGCAGTCTTTCAAAACACTTTCATCCACCATCAGAGCTTCAATCATTTCCTCATGAGATTCATAGGTCTTCCATTCAGGGCTATCTTGTGAAACTGGATATAACACGAACCTCTCCGCAGCATACACTATGCCCGAAAGAGCAACCAGTAATGCTGCAACCAAAGCAATTGCAATGGCCCTGCGTATCCTGTGTCGTCCTAAACTCACAAATGCGTATTCAGATGAGGCGGCTATATTGGCAAGCTTTTCCCGGAAACTTCTTCTAAACGAGTAAGTTTCCGAGTATTCATCAAGCGTTGGCAGATTTCGTATGTCGTTGTTCAGCGCCAATTCTAAGGCTGTTACCAATCTGTCTTCCATATATGTTTACCCCCTTTTGATCATTTCTGACAGAAGTTTACGAGCCCTATAGTATCTCCCTTTTACTGCTGAGACGGAAAGATTCATCAGGTTCGAGATCTCGTTGAAAGTGTATCCATATATCCCATACAGATACAAGACCGTCTTTAGATTCTCCGGAAGTTCCATGACCAACTCCCCAAGTTCAAATGCATCGATATCGTCGAATGCTCTCGCCGGCACAGTTTTTTCTGTGAGATCGTTCAAACTCATTGCGTTGATGTCGGGCCTTCGCATTTCTTTCCTAAGCATATCCAGGGCAGTGTTTTTCGTTACCACTACAAGGAAGTACTTCGTTTTGCCGGAGTTGATGTCGCCGACTTTTGAAAAATTTTTTGCGACCTTAAGAAAGGTTTCCTGTACAGCGTCCTCGGCCAGATAGTCATCATTCAAAATATCTCTGGCCACGTAAAACAGGAGACGCTCATATTTCTCAACCATCCTTGTGAACTTTGTGCGGGAACTCTCTTCCAAAAGAGTCGAAAAGCAAATCGCAAGCACGCTGAATTCTCCTTGATGTCGTTTTCAACTAATAAAACGAAAGAAAAGAGCGATTCGTTACATCTCTAAAAAAAAGGGCGCAGGTTTCCCGCGCCCTTTTTACCATATTGAATTATCCAAAATACCTCTCCGCAACCTTCCTGAAGCCGGGCATGGAGTTCACCACGGTCTCGTGGGAGACGCAGTAGGAAAGCCTGAAGTAGCCGGGGCCCATGAAGGCGCTTCCGGGGGTGGCCAGGACACGTTCATCCTTAAGTTCGTCGCAGAAGGCTGCGTCATCATCTATGGGGCTCTTGACCCAGAGATAGAATGCACCGTCGGGCTTGATGCAGCTGAATCCCATGGCTGTCAGACCCTCGTAGAGGTCGCGGCCGTTTTTCTCGTAGAAGCCCACGTTGGACCGGAGTTCGGTACAGCGGGCTATGGCCAGCTGCTGGAGGGATGGGGCGTTTACGATGCCCAGGAATCTGTTGGCCGTGGCCAGAGACAGGGCGAACTCTTCCCACCCATCGGATCGGGAGGGCACCAGCACGTAGCCGATACGCTCGCCGGGAAGTGACAGAGATTTGCTGTAGGAATAGCAGACGACGGTGTTGTCGTAGAAGTCCGGGATGTGGGGCACCTTGGCCTCGCCGTAGACCAGCTCTCTGTAGGGCTCATCGGAAATGATATAGATGACGGTACCCAGTTCTTCCTGCTTCGATCTGAGCGCATCCGCCAGCCTGGTGATGACCTCGGCGGGGTACACCGCACCTGTCGGGTTGTTGGGGTTGTTGACGATCACGGCTCTGGTCTTGGGCGTGATCCGGGAGACCATCTCGGCGATGTTGGGCATGAAGCCCGACTCCGGATCCGGACTGACCATAACGGGGACCGCGCCGAAATTGGCTATATAGTTGTTGTATTCAAGAAAGTACGGGGCAAAGACCACCACCTCGTCACCGGGGTCAAGCAGGGACTTCATGGTGATGTTCATGGCAGCGCCTGCGCCGGCGGTCATGACCACGTTGGCAGCGGAATAAGACGTACCATAGCGGCTGTTCAGATCCTCCGCTATGGCCTGTCTGGTCTCCTCGAAGCCGGCGTTGGACATGTAGCCGTGAAGCTTCAGTGGATCCTCAGTCTCAAGGATGTGGATCATGGCGTCCTTGAGCTCATCGGGTGCGGGGACATTGGGGTTCCCCAGGCTGAAGTCATATACGTTCTCCGGGCCGTAGACTGCGGCCAGTTTTTTGCCCTCCTCGAACATGCGGCGGATGGCGGAACTTCCGTTAACTCTGGGTCTCATGGAATTGGAAATCATATCTGTTCTCCTTCACATTTTGTGGTAATGCTTGATTATGAGGCTGCGGGCGGCGGGAATGTCCTCCGCCCGGATGGCTTCCAGGATATCTCTGTGCTCATTTATTATGTTGAGCCGCTCGCTTTCGTTCTGTTCGTGGTCGTAGAGGGTCACGAGATAGAATATGTCGTAGATCTCCCGGTACATCTTGTCCAGGAAGGGGTTGGATGCGCACTTTATGAAGCAGGAGTCGAATCCGAGGGAATCCTGGATGTATTTATGATAGTTGCGGGAATTGTAGCTCTTTTCCTGACTTTTGAGGGAGGCGTCAAGGAGCTTTACCAGCTTCTCCAGCCTGTCCAGTGAGACGTTGTGCTCCAGCGCTCCAAGAATCAGGGTCTCCATGGCCTTCTCCACCTGGCGGAAAAGGGCGGGGGAATACTCGATGACTCTCGGCCCGGCGTTGGGTGTGACCTTCACCAGTCCGTCACGCTCCAGCATGGAGATGGCTTCGCGGATGGGAGTGTTGGATACGCCCAGTTCGGTGGAGAGGGTGAGGATGTTGATCTTATCCCCGAACTTGTACTGACCTCCGAGGATCCGTTCCCGGAGCAGATCGTAGATCTGGTCCTTCATGCTCTTCTTGATAATATCCATGGGTCTTTCCTTTCTCTGGTACTGCGCCGCGCCAAGTGTTGTTCGTGCACGAAACATCATCTAAAGTATATTATCCTCCCCTTCAGGGTGTCAAGCAGAGATCCGGTTTACCACGCGCAAAAAACCTGCCCCGGGCCATCTTTATAAAAATCAAAATCTTGTATGGACAAATCAAATAATGTATAATCTAAAGGGCGCAGCCTGCGCACCGCACGTTTGTGCTGCATCGGTTCTTTCCGGATATACGGAGGAAGAAGAAATGAAAAACTCAGGAAAAACAGCCCTCATATCTCTTGGTGCTTTGGGCGGCGCGGCCGTCGGGGCTTCGTATCTTTTGGCCAGGTATGTCAACAGACCTGTTCACAAAACTTTTGAGGAGAGGGTGAAGGATCTCAGACAACACGGACGATGGGAGGATTATGACAAGCTCAGGAAGATCCCCTACACCGTGGAGATGTCCGACGGGTATGTTTTGCACTGTACCTTCATTCCCGCAGGCATCGAGTCCGACAGGTACGTGATCATTTCCCACGGTTTCGGCGACAATCGTCTGGGCAGCGCCAAGTATGCTCTCATGTATCACGCCATGGGCTTCAACTCCGTCATATATGATACCAGAGGACAGGGAGAGAACAAGGACCAGCCGATCACCCTGGGCCTGAAGGAATCCAAGGACCTGATCAGCCTCATCGCGGACACCCGCAAAAGATACGGCCGGGACATCATCCTTGGGCTCCACGGCGAGTCCATGGGCGCGTCCTTCCAGATTATGGCCCTCAAGTACATTCCGGACGTCAGCTTCATGATCTGCGACTGCGGATTCGCGAAGCTGGAGGATGTACTGGATGTGCAGATCACAAAGGTGTTCCACCTGCCCAGGTGGATGGTGAAGCTGGGCAGCTTCGGGTCAGGGGTCTTTTTCGGTTATTTCTTCGGGGAAGTGCAGCCCATAAAGCTCCTGAAATACGGCAAGGTGCCCATCTGCTTCTGCCACGGCACGGAGGACAGCTTCATCCCGTATCATGAATCGGAGATGATGTACGAGGCATACAGGGGATACAAGGAGCTTCACCTCTTCAAGGGGGCGGAGCATGTGGAGAGCCTGAACAGCGATCCTGAAAGCTATTACAGGATGACCGCTGATTTTATAGAGAAGGTGCTTGGAGAAGACGGGGACTGAGACCTTAAGCGGAGAAATAAATGGATTTTCTTACAAAGAGACAGGAAAAATTTTACAGGACCATGGAAAAGACGCCTCTCACAAAGGCGCTGCTCACAGACTGGTTCATACTGAAGGGAAGGCAGAAGATCGACTACTATGCCCCGAAGATAGATGAAGCCATCAGAAACTATAAGGGGAACGAGGCCTGGCTGGACGACCCCAAGGCTGTGAAGAAGGCCCGCAGGGAGATCATCTTCCACATGTTCAGCTACGGGATCCTCCCTTATGAATACTATATGTTCAGGTTCCGCGACTGCTCGCCCCAGAAGAAGGATTCGTTCCTTACGGACAAGCTGACGGTGGCCAACCTGCACAAGCTCAACGACTACGCGTACCTGGATCTTTTCAACAACAAGTGGAAGACCTACGAGAAGTACGGGCAGTTCTACGGGCGAAAACTTGTGAGGATCGGGTCTGAAGAGGACAGGCCGGTTTTCAACGAGTTCGTGAAGGACAATCCGGTATTCGTAAAGAAAGGCGAGTACGGCGCCATGGGCCGCACGGTGGAGAAGGTGGATTCCTCGGACTATCCATCCATGGATTCGCTTTTCGCCCACCTTATGGCGGAACTGAATACCCTGGACAAGGGGGGACTGATCCTTGAGGAACTGATCCGCCAGAGCAAGAAGATGGCATCGCTGAATCCGTCCTCCGTCAATACCCTGAGGCTCATGACTCTCCTTGGAGACGACGGAGAGGTCATATATAAATTCCCCTGGATGAAGATAGGCCGGAACGGCAGCTTCGTGGACAACGGCGGCTCCGGCGGCATGTTCGTGCAGGTGGATGAAAAGACGGGCATAGTAAGGACCAACGGCGCCACAGAGACCGGAGAGGTGTACTACATCCATCCGGATTCGGGCACGGTGATCCCCGGCTTCCGGGTGCCCGACTGGGATCAGGCACTGGAACTGGGCCGCAAGCTGGCACCCATCACACCCAGGGTCCGCTACGTGGGCTGGGACCTGGCCCATACGGACAATGGCTGGATCGTTGTGGAAGGCAACTTCGCTTCCCAGTCACTTTATCAGAACTGCGACCAGATGGGCCGCAGGTACGACATGGCAGCCATAGTCGACAACCTGAAGGACCTGTCGGAGATCCCCGAATAGGCCGGACCGGGAGCAAAAGATCTGCTGAGTGAGACTCAAAGGAGGAAAGATGAGCAGTTTTGAAAATTTAAGGATAGTGGATAACTTTTACCAGACTTCACTGTTTTTCCCGATGCCGACGGTGGCCGTATCCACCCTCTGCGAGGACGGATCCACGTCGGTGGGGCCATATTCTCTGATCCAGCCGTATTACGTGGCGGGCAGGGACTATTACGCCATGCTGCTGCAGTGCAGGAACTCTTCCAACACTGCGCAGCACATACTCAGGACAGGGAAGTGCGCCATAAATTTTCTGCCCGATGATCCAAGGTACTTCAAGGAACTGGTGAAGCTCAGCTGGCCGGGAGACACTCCGGAGGACAAGATGCCCTGCTTCAGCCTCCCCATGGAGAAGAGCCAGATCCAGGAGGAGGATCCCGGTGACATGAGACCCATGGTGCTCACCGACGCCATCCAGGTCATCGAGTGCACCTGGATGAGGGAACTGGATGGAGCCGCCTCTGACAAGGCGGGAGAACTGAACGGCTACGAGCCGCCCTACCACGATTTCAACGGGATCACCAGCAAGTTCGGGGCCCACTTCATCCTGAGGGTGGACCGCATCCTCATGAAGAAGAGATACGCCGATGCCATAATAAACGGGGTGAAGGCCGGAGACTTTCCCAGACTTCCGGTGGACTACGGATACAGGGACAGCAAAAACTTCTGGTACCACAGAGGCCGCCGCATGAGGGCGGAGCTCCTTCCCGTAAGGGAGGCCAGCCTTGAGTCCGTGAGGTACGCCGCGGACCGCGCCGACGACAAGGTGAAGTTTACGGACGATGCCTTAAAGATGGTGCTGAACGTGCCCAGAGTTTTCCTTCCCATGGTGCTCAGGGGATGCGTGGACTGGGCAAAGGAAAACGGCGTGGAGCTCATAACCGCCGAGCACATGCAGACGATCAATGACAAGCGAGCCAAAGAAAAGGAAGAGAAAAGAAAGAAATGATTCTTTGATGTTTAGATAGAGAACACTTTTGATAAGGAGGAACATATGACTGAAGAATTAAAGAAAACATCACTTTGCGACACACATGTCAAGTATGGTGGGAAGATGGTGCCTTTTGCCGGATGGTACATGCCGGTCCAGTACAAGGGAGTCATCGACGAGCACATGAACGTGAGGACCAAGGTCGGAATGTTCGATGTTTCCCACATGGGAGAGATCGTGGTCAAGGGACCGGATGCTCTTAAGAACCTCAATCTCCTCCTTACCAATGACTTCAGCGTCATGCATGACGGACAGGCCAGATACAGCCCCATGTGCAATGAAGAGGGCGGAGTGGTGGACGACCTCATCGCCTACAAGAAGAACGACGAAGAGTATCTTCTGGTGGTGAACGCTGCCAACAAGGACAAGGACTACAACTGGATCCTGGCCCACAAAACAGGTGATGCGGAGATCACCGACATCTCCGCCTGCGTCGGTCAGATCGCTCTCCAGGGGCCTCTGGCCAAGCAGGTCCTGCTGAAGCTGGTGAGACCCGAGGACATCCCCTCCGAATACTATGCATGCGTATTCGATGTCCCTCTCTGCGGGACGGAAGCCATGATATCCACCACCGGTTACACCGGAGAGGACGGAGTTGAGATCTACATGCCCTGGGACAAGGCGCCCGTCGTCTGGGAGGCCCTGATGGAAGCCGGAGCTGAAGAGGGTATCATGCCCTGCGGTCTCGGAGCCAGAGATACCCTGAGGCTGGAAGCCGGAATGCCCCTTTACGGCCACGAGATGGACGACACCATCTCCCCGAAGGAGGCAGGTCTTGGCATCTTCGTCAAGATGGACAAGGAAGACTTCATCGGCAAGGCCGCCCTTGAGGCCATGGGAGCACCGAAGCGCCGCAAGGTGGGTCTGAAGGTCACCGGAAGAGGCATCGTGAGAGAGCACCAGGATGTTTTCCTGGACGGGGAAAAGATCGGCGTCACCACATCCGGAACATTCTGTCCCTTCCTGAACGGCGCATACGCCAACGCACTGGTGGACGCTGATCACAGGGAGATCGGCACCAAGGTAGAGGTCGACGTGAGAGGCAGAAGAGTGGAGTGCGAGATCGTCAAGTCGCAGTTCTACAAGAGGTAATGATCGGGCAAGACCCGGCAGCAAAATATTTTGATCGGAGGAATCACAAATGGCTTTATTCTTTACAAAAACACATGAATGGCTCCTTGAAGGAGATGACAACACCGTAACCATCGGAATCACAAATTTTGCGCAGGAAGAGCTGGGACAGCTGGTCTTTGTCAATCTTCCCGAAGCAGGTGATGAGATCACGGCAGGGGATGCTTTTGCTGACGTGGAGTCCGTAAAGGCTGTATCTGACATCATGTCACCCGTATCCGGCACAGTTCTCGAGATCAACGAGGAACTGCTTGACGCACCGGAGCTAATAAACGATGCACCCTATGACGCATGGTTCGTCAAGGTAGGCGAGATCACATATCACGAAGATATGCTTTCAGAAGACGAATACAACACATTCGTAGAGGAAGAAAAAGCTTAACAGCAGGAGGATCGACATGGGTTCTTTCGTACCCAATACCAAGGAAGAACGGGAACAGATGCTCAGAGAAGCCGGATACGAAAGTTTCGATGACATGTTTTCCGTTATCCCGGAGGAGGTCCGGCTCAGAAAACCACTGGACCTGCCATCCGGCTTAAGCGAAATGGAAGCCCTGAAGGTGATGGAGGACCTGGCCGCCTGTAACAAGGTGTACAGAGAGATCTTCCGGGGCGCGGGAAGCTATGATCACTACATCCCGGCCATCGTGAAGAGCGTCACCTCAAAGGAGGAATTCCTTACCGCTTACACACCCTATCAGGCTGAGATCAGCCAGGGTATTCTGCAGTCCATCTTTGAGTTCCAGACCATGGTCTGCGAACTGACGGGGATGGACGTGTCAAACGCCTCTCACTACGATGGGGCTACAGCTGCCGCGGAATCCATCCCCATGTGCATCGACAGGAAGCACAAGGCCGCTTACGTCTCCGCCACCACGGATCCAAAGGTCCTGGAGGTCATGGGAACATATTGCTTCGGCTCCAACACCAGGCTGGTGACGGTTGGAGAGGCTGACGGACTTACAGATCTGGAGGACCTGAAGAAGGTGCTGGCAGAAGATCCCGAGGCTGCGTGCTTCTATGTGGAAAGCCCCAACTACTACGGCAATCTGGAGGATGTGGAGGCCATAGCAGAGATCGTTCACGGCGCAGGCGCCAAGCTGGTGCTGGGCATCGACCCCATAGCCCAGGCTGTCATCAAGACACCCAGAGAACTGGGAGCAGACATCGCGGTGGGCGACGGTCAGCCCCTGGGCATGCCCATAGCCTTCGGCGGACCCTACGTGGGCATCATGGCAACCACCACTGACATGATGAGGAAACTTCCCGGCAGGATCGTGGGCGAGACCAAGGACCACGACGGAAGACGCGCTTACGTTCTGACCCTGCAGGCCAGAGAGCAGCACATCCGCCGCGAAAAGGCCAGTTCCAACATCTGTTCCAATCAGGATCTCTGCGCCCTGACCGCTTCGGTCTACATGGCTTCCATGGGGCCGGACGGCATGAAAGAAGTGGCGGAGCAGAGCATGGCCAAGGCACATTTTTTGCGTGATGAGCTGGTGAAGGCCGGACTCACGCAAAAGAACTGCGCCGGAGAGTTTTTCAACGAATTCGTTACCGACTGTCCCATGGGAGCGGAAGCCCTCATGGCAGCTCTGGACGAGAAGGGCATCCTGGGCGGACTTCCCCTGGACGCCGAGACTGTTCTCTGGTGCGCTACGGAAGTCAACTCCAGAAGCGCCATTCTGGAGGTTGCGGATACAGTCCGCAGCCTGATGTAGGGAAAGGAGGACCAAGATGGAATTGATATTTGAGATCGGTTCGAAAGGAAGACATCTTTCCCTGCTGCCTGAGTGCGATGTGCCGAAGGTCGAACTTGGCGAAAAGTACAGGCGCACCGACGCACCGCACCTGCCGGAGCTTTCGGAAAACGAAATTTCAAGACACTATACCAAACTTGCAGGCCGCACCCACGGCGTGAACGACGGCTTCTATCCGCTGGGTTCCTGCACCATGAAGTACAATCCCAAGGTAAACGAGGAAGCGGCGGCCCTCAAAGGCTTCAACCGCATTCATCCTCTCCAGGATCCTTCCACGGTGAAGGGTGCCCTGAAGGTCATGAAGATGGCTGAGGATGCACTCTGCGAGATAACCGGAATGGATGCATTCACCATGCAGCCTTCGGCCGGAGCTCACGGCGAGTTTACGGGACTGCTTCTGATCAAGGCCTACCACACCGACAGAGGCGATATGGCAAGGACCAAGATCATCGTTCCTGACTCTGCTCACGGCACCAACCCGGCTTCGGCTGCCATGTGCGGCTACCAGGTGGTGAGCATACCATCGGGGCCTGACGGCTGCGTGGATCTGGACGCACTGCGTGCCGCGGTGGGACCGGACACAGCCGGCCTCATGCTGACCAACCCCAATACCGTTGGACTGTTCGACAAGAACATCCTGGACATCACCAAGATCGTCCACGAGGCAGGCGGCCTGTGCTACTATGACGGAGCCAACCTGAACGCAGTCATGGGCATCGTCCGTCCCGGAGACATGGGATTCGACTGCATCCACTCCAACCTGCACAAAACCTTCTCCACCCCTCACGGCGGCGGAGGTCCCGGCGCAGGACCGGTGGGCTGCAAAAAATTCCTTGCCAGGTACCTTCCCGGCCTCTGCATCGAGGAGAAGGCTGACGGCGAGTTCGATCTGGTCAAGGCCCCCGGCTCTATGGGATCGGTGAAAGCCTTCAACGGCAACTTCCTGGTGGTGGTCAGAGCGCTCACCTACATCCTCATGATGGGTAAGGAGGGCATTCCCGAAGCATCGTCTAATGCCGTTCTGAACGCCAACTACATGAGAGTGAAGCTTTCAGACGACTTCAAGATGGCCTACGACACCACCTGCATGCACGAGTTCGTCATGGACCTGTCGCCGCTTGTAAAGGAGACAGGAGTAAATGCCCTGGACGTCGCAAAGGGAATGCTGGACTACGGCATCCACCCGCCTACAATGTATTTCCCGCTGATCGTCCACGAGGCTCTCATGGTGGAGCCCACCGAGACGGAGCCCAAGGAAGTCCTGGACCAGTGCATCGACGTGCTCCACGAGATCTGCGACATCGCGCACACTGACCCCGACTATCTCCACGGCGCACCCCACGACACAGTCATCGGAAGACCCGATGAAGTGGAGGCCGCAAGACACCCGGTGGTGAGATATACCTGGGAGTAAAATCAATGTCCGGAGCGCCCCCTTCCGCGGAAGGGGGCGCGTTTGTGTTTTTTTGCGGGCGGCGCTGCATCCCTGCTTGAGCGGGGCAGAAAAGGTATGTTTTTTGATATTGTTTTTGGTGAGGAACAATTGATCCGCCTTTTAGTGAAAAAAGAGTGTTTTGCGGATGAAACAGGCGCAAAAAATCGTTTTGGCGCAAAAGTAGTGAATTTAATAACGATTCGGATGCCCGGACTTGCTGCGTATGTGCCACATGGACTGAATCGTATACAATTTCAGCACATTGATTAATCCGCCGGAATAGTATATCATGAGCGTTGGCGGCTCACGGAGCCGCACGTTATATGCTTACCATGCTGCAAATATGGAGAAGAGGAGAAGAGATGTTTGCGGACGTTGTTAAGTATTTGGAAGATGTGCTGGATCTCATTGCCTTTATGTTAGACCGGCTGGAGGATGGAACTCCGCCCATGCACCCCGGAGGGATGCTGAGGAAGCGAGGCGAACCGGACCGTCCGGGCTACGATCTGGTAAAATATGTGGATGGCAGGCGCAGGTCAAAATACATTGGCGGAGATCGATCTCCGGCTGTGATAGCTTTTAAATCACAGATATTTACGCGGACTCTTTACGAGGTGCTGCTGAAGGACAGGCTGGCGGTGAAAAAGATGCTCAGGGTCGCGCGGGAGGAATTCCGCGCATTTGATCCGCAGTCCATCGATTCTCAGCTGAAGCCTGCCCATGTGGATCACACCGGGAGCGTCAATAAAAATCCCGCTTTCATGTCAGACGCAGACTGGCGCAGGGCACCCTACAGGCACAGCAGCCGTCCGGTGCTTTCCCGCGAAGCATTCGTGACCTGCGACGGTACCAGAGTGCGCTCGAAGGGCGAACTCATCATCTATAACATTCTGGTCTACCTGGGTGTGCCCTTCCGTTACGAGGAGGTCATCACCCTGACAGATGAGAACGGCAGAAGGGTGACCCGCTGTCCGGACTTCATTATCAGAAGGCCCGACGGAAAGGAAGTAATCCTGGAATATCTCGGCATGCTGGGTGACAGGACCTACGCTGAAAGCAATTTCAAAAAGTTCATGCTCTACTGGAGGAACGGATACGTGCTTAACGATACTCTGTTCTATATCACTGATGACGTTAACGGCATTCTTGATTCTGAAGTAGTGATGGATATGATCAAACATAATATCATGTGGCAGTGAAGTACATCTGATATGCCCCCTCCGGCTCGTCCGGAGGGGGCATGCATTATGATTGTTCAAGGGTAGGGTACAATTTATCCGCCTTTTAATAAATATGGTGTGGTTTGCGGATGAAACAAGTGAAAAAAACTGTTTTGGTGTAAAGTTCGTTACTGCATTAACATTCGCTGGCCCGCGCCGCATGAGCTTCAAAAAAATATGTTCAAAAAACCAAAACAACACTTTATTTTTTGTTGAAAAGTACTATAATGGTTGTATATATTTTTTGCGCCGAAAGAAAGGCGTCAGGGAATAACAAAAAAGTATAAGAGGGTAGAAAAAGTGTCGAACAATTATTATCAGCGAGAGTACGAGACCATGTCCAGGGAGGAGCTTAAGGCGCTCCAGAGCGAGAGACTGGTCAGGCAGGTAAGACATGTATGGGAGCACGTCCCGTATTACAGAGGGCTGATGGAGCAGAAAGGGGTCACGCCAGAAGACATCCGGGGCATCGATGACCTGCACAAGCTTCCCTTCATCAGCAAGGAGGACCTGAGGCTCCAGTACCCCTACGGGCTTTTAGGGACGGACCTGAAAAACTGCGTCAGGATCCATTCCACGTCGGGGACCACGGGCCGCAGGGTGGTGGCCTTCTACACACAGGAGGACATCGACATCTGGGATGATTGCTGCGCCAGGGCCATAGTGGCCGCAGGCGGGACAGATGAGGATGTGTGCCAGATCGCCTACGGCTTCGGGCTTTTTACCGGAGGCGCGGGGCTGAACGGGGGCTCCCACAAAGTAGGATGTCTGACTCTTCCAATGTCATCGGGGAACACCGACCGGCAGATCCAGTTCATGATGGACCTGAAGGCGACCATCCTCTGCTGCACTCCGTCATACGCGGCCTTCATAGGGGAGTCACTGAAGGAAAAAGGCTACAAGCCTGAGGACAACTCTCTTAAGGCGGGGATCTTCGGAGCGGAACCATGGACTGAGGAGATGCGCCGGGGGATCGAGGAGGCACTGGGCATCAAGGCTTATGATATTTACGGGCTGACGGAGACCTCCGGGCCGGGCGTGGCTTTCGAGTGCGAAGAGCAGACAGGCATGCATATCAATGAAGACCATTTTGCGGCTGAGATCATCGACCCGGACACCGGCGAGGTGCTTCCCCTGGGAGCCACCGGAGAACTTGTGCTGACATCGCTGGACAAAGAGGCCTTTCCGCTGTTAAGATACAGGACGAGGGACATCACCATGCTAAGCGTGGAGCCATGCCCCTGCGGCCGGACCTTCGTGAAGATGAAGAAGCCTATGGGCCGCTCCGACGACATGTTGATCATAAGGGGCGTCAACGTGTTCCCGTCCCAGATCGAGACGGTGCTTTTGAACGAGGGCTACGCGCCAAACTATCAGATAATAGTCGGAAGAGAGAACAACACCGATACTCTCGACGTCAACGTTGAGATGTCAGAGGGGACCTTCTCCGATGTGGTGAAGGATATGGAGCGCGAGACCGCGAGGCTGGCTCAGGCCATAAAGACCATGCTGGGCATCACTCCAAGGGTCCACCTGGTGGCGCCCAGATCCATCGCCCGCAGTGAGGGCAAGGCCGTCAGAGTCATAGATAACCGCAAGCTGCACGACTGATCCGCAGCAGAAGGAGGAAAAAATGTCTGTCAAACAGATCTCAGTATTTGTGGAAAACAAGCGCGGCGCCCTGGCAAAGGTCCTTGAGGACCTGGCAGGGAAGGGCGTGGGCCTCAGGGCCATGACCATCGCTGATACCGGGGACTTCGGCATTCTCAGGATAATCGTGGATGACAACGATGCAGTGGAGGAGGCGCTGAAGGCTTCGGAGACGGTCTATTCTGTCACCGACGTCATCGCCTGTCAGGCTGCGGACGTGCCGGGAGGCTTCGCGAAGGTGCTGGAGATCCTCATGGACGCCGGTATTGACATCGAATACACATATGCATTCGTCATCCGGACCGGAGAGGAAGCCTGTGCGATCATAAGAGTGGGCGACGCGACCGCCGGCGAAAAAGCACTCCGCGAAAGCGGAGTTCCGCTGATAACACAAGAAGAAGTAATGAAAATATAGAGGGTACCTGCGGGGCGGATCGAAAGATCCGCCCCGGATTTATATGAGGGTACAAATATTTGCGCAAAAAATGTGATTATAGCACGGATTGTAAAAATTAATAATGCTTATTCGGGACAATGGGTATTGCATTGCGCTCTGATTGTAGTAAAATACAGGAGAGAGTGGGGGACGAATGAATAGGACAGGGCTTCCCGGCCCACGTTCGACCGACAAACAGCACGAAAGACCAAATCTCCTGATCTGTCAAACAGTAATTTTTTATTGCTCGTATTGAAACAGGCGGGAGATTTTTTGTCCCGTCGATTAGTGTCCCATGACACTTGGCTCAAGTATTTATGCTGATCATTTCAGGGTTGTTGCCCAAGGTAAAATATCGTATAGGTTATGAAAGGACAGTTTAATGGAGAAATTTGTAAAGAAACTCATAACGATCCTGCTGTCGCTGTCGATGCTGATGACGTTCACACCGACGGTCGCATTTGCGGCGGATCTTGGATCTTATGAAGTCCAGGACGTGACCGAAGAGGTCACAGATCCATCAGTGGATCTTCGGGAGGGTTCAGAAACGGAGGAACCCGCATCTGATCTAAAGGAGACTGAGGAACCGGGCGTGACAGACGCCGAACCTGAGCCGGCCGCAGACGTCACAGAGCCGGAAACGGTCCCTGAAGCACAGGCAGAGGAACCAGCGCCGGCAGCTCCCGCAAAAAATCCCGAAGCAGTGACTATACCCGATAACGCCAAATTTATGGTGCTGGTATCATCGACACCAAAATACCATTCTTTGGATGAGGCGGGTTACGTCACGGGAACAGTATACGACACATACAAGGGAGAGATCGTTATCCACGACGGTTACGTTCACAGGAGCAACATGAAGGTCCAGGTATGGATGCAGAATGTTGCAAGCCTGGGGATCACTTCGGTCAGAAGCTATGTGAGAAATATAGCGACGGGCATGGATGCCACGAATGATAACCCGGTCTCTCAGATAACAGGATTGTTCAATTCATTTGACAGAGCCACGGTGATCGGTCACGCAGAAGGCAAGACCGTAAACTATTTCATAGTTAAAAACGGGAATGTTATCACTGCTGAACCGGATACTTACGATAACGCCAATGCCGTATGGCATGCGATCGTAAATGATGCGAACGTTGAATCGGGACTCGACAACAACGAGGACAGCTCGGCTCTTATCACTGCAGGTTCATATATCCAGGTCGAAGACATGATCCTTATTGCCAACAGCGATATCGATGTTGATAATCTGGACAATATGACTGCCCTCAGTGCAGCCATTCGCGGAGCGGTGGAGTACAAGGCAGCCGGCAGCACGATCGATGGAGTCAAAGTACACCTCGCTCATGGAACCGAACTGAATCTCGGGACCACATACGCCAAGGTCAAGAAAGAATGCATGACCGTAGCTATGCCTGATCTTGCCGTGTCAGGTGACATGAAGACTGCTCTTTCCAACCTGCAGCTTGCTCAGGATACCGACGCGATGGTCAATGCAGCTGCGGAGTTTGCGGCAGCTTTCCTGACCAAGATGAACAACTCCACGACCAACGTGTATTTCTCCTTCGATCATAACTATGGCGATGCCGAGTACAAGTGGTCAGAGGATCACTCGGAATGCACAGCGGCCAGAACATGCGTTGACTGCGGATTTGTCGATGCTGAGACAGTTACTGCTGCAGCAACAGAATCCGCCAACACCTTCCCCTTCGAAGGCATCGTCACAACGTATGTGGCAACATTCAGCCACGCCGGTCTTGAGCCTCAGACATACGTAGACCCAGGCACATACAAGGACTTCAAGTTCGCCATCGAGGTGTCTTCAAAGGACAGCACCGGACATGCCGGTTCCGTCACAGGAATCGTCTATCCTGACTATCAGGGAGTGCTCACTATAGGTGAGGGCAACGTCAACCAGAACAACATGACTGTCGGCGTCTGGATGAAAGACGTGGCCAGCCTTAACGTTGAGGGGCTCAGACACTATGAGAGAACACTCAACACAGGCATGGCTTCCCAGGATCACTCGCTGAACTACGTCGAGAACATGTTCAGCAGTCTGGAGGAAGCCACCGTCATCGCCAGGGTCGAGGGCGGACATGCTGTAACATACACGATCGTAAATAACGGAAGAGTCATCACTGCCACCCCCGGCAGGGAGGACAACGCCAGAACGGTATGGCATGAGATCTTCAACGATCAGCATGTCGAAGCCGGAACCAAAACGGAAGACAACAGCTCCGCCACTATAGCAGCAGGTTCGTACCTTCAGGTGGAGGACATGATCCTCGTTGCGGACAGCGACGTGGTCGTGGACGACCTGGACGATCTTACAAGCCTCAATTCTGCGATCCGCGGAGCAGTTACATACAAGGAAGCTGACGAGACCATCGAAGGCGTCAAGCTTTATCTCGCAAAAGGTACAGTCCTCAACATGAGCACCAGCTACGCTAAGGTGACCGAAGATTGTCTGACGGTCACAGCAGACGTGGCTGCGGCCGATGACCTTAAGACTGCGCTTTCCGAACTTCAGGCGGCAGAGAACACCAACGATATGATGCTGGCCGTACTGAAGGGGATCACAGGGTTCGCAGATTCCATCAACGAAACATCTACAACAGTGACCTTTGCATTCGGACACGACATGGAGGAACATGCCGCAAAAGATCCGACCTGCACTGAGGCCGGCAACCCCGCATATTACGAGTGCGAACGCTGCGGCAGACTGTTCTCAGATGCTGCCGGCACCAACGAGATCGCTGAAGTCGCTGACATCCCTGCCACCGGACATGCTTATGGTGCTCCCGAATATGAGTGGGCAGATGACAACAGCACTTGTACTGCAACGATGGTATGCGGCAACGATGAGAGTCACGTCGTGACTGAAACAGTCAGCACCACATCAGAGGATGCCGACATGCCGTTCCCATACAACGGAACAGTCAAGACATACACAGCAACCTTTACAAAAGAAGGTTTTGCGGCACAGACCAAAAATGTAACTGCTGACGGCAGAGACTACAAGTTTGCGGTCTCCGTGTCATCAGAGGCCACTGACCATACTGTCGGATCAGTTACAGGTATCGTTTATGATGACTATCAGGGCGTATTCACAATAGGTGAGGGCCTTGTAAGCCAGGACAACATGACGGTCGGCGTATGGATGAAGAATGTGGCGAGCCTGGGCGTTGACGGCGAAAG
The DNA here is from genome assembly GCA_905235115.1 of uncultured Peptostreptococcaceae bacterium. GTDB lineage: Bacteria > Bacillota > Clostridia > Peptostreptococcales > Anaerovoracaceae > RUG754. The sequence continues at coordinate 13,155 of CAJOKT010000018.1, read as the reverse complement.
AAGCTACATCAGAACCATCAACACAGGATTGGCTCCTGCCAACCATTCTTTGGATACTGTGGCCAACATGTTCAATGATTTCCATGAAGCTACAGTTATAGCCAAAGTCCGGGACGGACATACGGTAACTTACACGATCACAAGAGACGGCAGGGTCATCACAGCCACACCCGCCAGCGAAAACAATGCCAGATCAGTATGGCATGAGATCGTAAATGATGAGAACATCACGGCAGGCACAGACGATGATGAGGACAGCTCAGCTCATATTGCTGCAGGTTCATACATCCAGATCGAAGACATGATACTTCTTGCTGAAAAGGATGTGGAGATAGATAACCTGGATCAGACCGAAAACCTGATCGCCGCCATCAAAGATGCAGCAGTATATGAGGCCGTTGATGAAGAAGACAAGATCGACGGCGTAAAGATCCATGTTGCACAGGGCACAAAGCTTGATCTTGGACAGAGCACTGCTGAATGGACCAGAGACTGCATGTCCATCACGGTCGATATGGAAGCCACAGCCGAGATGAAGGCTGCACTTTCCAAGTTCCAGAGCGCAAACGACGTAAACTCCATGCTGCTGGCCGCATACGAAAGCGCCGGCACATTCCTTGAGGCCATGGATGACACGACCACCACGGCAGTGTTCTCCTTCGGCCACGACCTGACAAAGGTCGACGCAGTACCTCACACATGTACAGCAGACGGAACCATCGAGTATTACGTATGTGAGAACTGCGGCAAGATGTTCTCAGACGATAAGGGACAAACCGAGATCACCGACATCGTTGATCCTGCACAAGGACACGATTGGGGCGAGCCTGAGTATACATGGTCACAGGACCACGCGGCTTGCCACGCGAAGAGAGTCTGCAAAAATGACCCAAGCCACGTTGAGGAAGAAGATGCCAGGGTGACGGCAGAGACCTCAGCACAGGGCTTCCCGTTTAACGGCGAAGTGACAACATATACACCGACGTTCACGAACCCGGCATTCCATGCCGATCCCTACATTGACACCAGGGAATCTCAGGACTTCAAGTTCGCCGTTTCCGTATCATCCAAGGCGAGCAATAACACAGCCGGTGCGGTGACCGGTATCGTATATCCCAATTACCAGGGAGTCCTTACCATCGGCGAGGGTCTGGTCGGACGGGACAATATGACATTCGACGTCTGGATGAAGAATGTCGCAAGCCTGAACGTTGACGGAGTGAGACACTACCAGAGAGTATTCAGCACCGGCATCGATCCTCAGGACAGCTCACTGGATACGCTCGACAACCTGTTCAGCGACTTCAAGGGCGCGACGGTCATCACCTACGTTGAAGGCGGACATTCCGCGACCTACACGATCACAAAGGACGGAGGAGTCTTTACAGCCACACCCGCCAGCGAAGACAACGCGAGAGCGGTATGGCATGAGATCGTAAATGAGCAAAACATCCAGGCCGGAACATCCGGAGATGAGGACAGTTCTGCCCTCATCAAAGCCGGAACATATATCCAGGCAGAAGACATGATCCTCCTCTTCGAGAAGGATCTGAAGATCGATGATCTTGACGAGGCAGAGGCACTCAGCGAAGCCATCAGGGACGCTGTAGTGTATAAGGCTGCTGACGAGCCCATCGACGGAGTAAAGGCATATGTGGCTCAGGGGACCAGACTCGATATGGGAACCAGCTACGCAGAATGGCAGCGTAACTGCATGTCCGTAACCATCGACAGCCCGGCCACAGCGACGCTGAAGAATTCCCTTCTGGGGGTTCAGAATGCGACCGACGGCGGGGAAATGCTCACGGCGATCTTCGGCGGAGTCATCGGATTCATCGATTCCATCAATGACACCACCACAACTGTTACCTTCGATTTCGGTCATGACCTGACCAAACACGAAGCAAAGGCCGCGACCTGCGAAGAAGCAGGCAATACCGAGTATTATGAGTGCGAGAACTGCGGCAAACTGTTCAGGGACGCCGAAGGAGCAGAAGAAACAACACTCGAAGAAACAGCGATAGAGGAACTCGGTCATGACTGGAACGTGACCTACACATGGTCAGAAGATAACGCTCAGGTCGTAGCAGTAGCCATATGCGGCAATAACCCTGCACACATCGTAGTTGAGACCAGCAATACAACCAATGTTCCTACTGCGGCCACATGCGATGCGGACGGCAAGATCGTATACACGGCTGAGTTCCAGAACACCAAGGTCGAGGATCTCTTCAAGACCCAGACCAAAGAGGTAAAGATCGACAAGCTGGGCCATGACTGGGGTGAAGCTACCTACACATGGACAGAGGACAACAACACGGTCACAGCGTCTGCCACATGCCGGCGCGATGCAAACCACAAGGCTGAAGAGACGGTCAACACCACAGCGACCGTTGTCACAGCTCCCACCTGCCTCACAGAGGGAGTGACAACTTACACTGCAGAGTTCACCAAGGAACCCTTCGTGACACAGAATAAGACTCTGACAGTTGCAGCCAAGGGCCACAGCTGGGGCGAAGTTACTTACGCATGGTCAGCAGACTACAAGACCTGCACGGCCACAAGGATCTGCAATAATGATCCTGCACACATCGAGTCCGAGACGGTGAACTCCACAGCAAACGTAGTTCCTGAGAACTTCCCGCTTGACGGATACACCACGACTTACACCGCAGAATTCAGCAATCCTGATTTTGCGGACCAGACCTCAGGTCCGATCCCGACTGCTTCTCACGACTACAAGTTCGCGGTCTCCGTGTCATCCGGCGCTAGCGATAATACGGTAGGCTCCGTAACAGGAATCGTCTACCCGAACTACCAGGGAGTGCTCTCCATCAACGGAGAAAAGGTCAACTCCGGCAACGTCACAGTAGGCTTCTGGATGAAGAATGTGGAAAGCCTGGGCGTAGACGGAGAGAGAAGCTATGTGAGATCACTGACAACAGGCATGGCAGCCAACGATTATCCGCTGTCAATGGTTGAAGCTTTGTTCAGTGAACTTCACGAGGCGACAGTTATCGCCAAGGTAGAAGGCAAACACTCCGTAACATACACGGTAGTAAATGAAGGCAAAAAGATCACTGCCACACCTGCCAGCGAGAACAACGCGAGAAGCGTATGGCACGAGATCGTAAACACAGACAATATCGACTACGGAACAGATACGAGCGATGACAGCTCCGCACTGATCAAAGCTGGTTCATACATTCAGATCGAAGACATGATCCTTCTGGCAGAGAAGGACGTTACAGTTGACGATCTGGACAAGCTGGATGAACTCAATGCCGCTGTCAGAGATGCCGTAGTCTACAAGACAGCAGACAAATCCATCGAAGGAGTCAAGATCTACGTAGCTCAGGGAACCAGAATTGACATGGGAACAAGCTACGCTTCCTGGAAGCAGAACTGCATGTCCGTCACAGCAGACGTCGCTGCTACCCAGGAGATGAAGGATGCCCTTCAGGCCCTGAAGAACTCCACCGATACCAACGGAATGCTTAAGGCGGTATTTGCAGGTATCTCTGAATTCTGCGGAGCCATCGATGACACTACTACCACGGTAGTATTCTCCTTCGGACATGACCTGACAAAGGTGGATGCTGCTGCACATACCTGCACCGAAGATGGCAACATCGAGTACTACGTATGCGAGAACTGCGGCAAGCTGTTCTCAGATGCAGCAGGCGAGACTGAGATCACAGACATCATTGATCCTTCAGAGGGACATGACTGGGTCGTTCAGGAATACGTCTGGGCTGAAGACAACAGTACAGTAACAGCAACAGCCATCTGCAAGAACGACAGTACACATGTCATCACAGAGACGGTGAACACCACACCGGAAGAGACAGAAGCCACCTGCGAAACGGCAGGCAAGACGGTCTACACTGCTGAGTTACGGAACACCGAGGTCGCCGGACTATTTGAGACCCAGACCAAGGAGGTCGATATCCCGGCCATAGGACATGACTGGGGTGAGCCCACATACATATGGGCAGAGGATTACTCTACCTGCACGGCAACAAGAGTCTGCAAGAGAGACGCCGGCCATATCGAGACAAAGACAGTGGAGACCACAACAGAGACGGTAGATCCGACAGCCACAGAGAATGGCAAGACCACCTATACGGCAGATTTTGATGAACCCTTCGAGGATCAGATCCACGAGGTAGTGCTTCCTGCAACAGGATATCACTACGATGAACCTACTTATGAATGGTCAGCCGACAACAGCACAGTAACAGGTACTGCAGTCTGCAGGGAAGATACGGACCAGAATGTTGTCGAGACGGTCAACACCACGATGACGTGGAAGGACGGCAAGGAAGCCAACTGCACAGAGGGCGGAACACAGATCTTCGTAAGCAGTGCTTTTGCGTCAGAACTGTTCACAGTCCAGACCAGGGAAGTCGAAGTACCGGCTCTCGGCCACGACCTCGTTAAGCATGACGCAAAAGATCCCACCTGCACAGCAGAGGGCAACATCGAATACTATGAGTGCTCCAGATGCGGACTGCTCTTCAGTGATGCTGAAGGAACGACACAGATCGAAGCGGCCGCTACAGCAGTTGATGCCACCGGTCACAAGTGGGGCATCACCTACACATGGGCAGAGAACAAGGATAAGGTCGTAGGAGTCGCGATCTGCGAAAACGATCCGACCCACATCGCAGTCGATTACGCCGTACCCACAAGCAAAGTTACCACTGCGGCCACATGCGATGAAGCAGGCGTGACCACGTTCACGGCAGTATTCACCAAGGAACCGTTCACCGTTCAGACTGCAACAGAACCCATCGAGGCTACGGGCCATGACTGGGGCACAGCCACATACACATGGACTGAAGACCACAAGTGCATTGCAGAGGCTGTATGCAGGAACGATGCAACCCATGTACAGGCTGAGAACGCCACAGTCACGGAAGCAATAACCACAGCTGCGACATGCGAGGGCGAGGGTATCAGGACATACACTGCGACTTTCACAAAAGAGCCCTTTGTGACCCAGACAAGTACTGAATCAGTTGCATCTCCGGGACATGACTGGAATGCACCGACCTACACATGGTCGTCCGATTTCACCACATGCACAGCGGAGAGAGTCTGCAAGCGTGACGCAAGCCATATAGAGACACAGACAGTCACATCTGTGCCAAACACGGTCTATGATGATTTCCCGTATGACGGTTTCACCACCACATACACGGCGACCTTCACCAACCCGGCATTCGAGACTCAGACAAAGACCACTGAGACCGAATCCAGAGACTACAAGTTTGCCTTTGAGATCGCATCCACTGCTCAGAACGGAACAGAGGGATCCGTAACAGGAATCGTCTATCCGGACTATCAGGGAGTTCTCTCCATCAACGGCGACTACGTATCAAAGGACAACGTCACAGTAGGCTTCTGGATGAAGAACGTGGCAAGCCTTGGCGTTGACGGCGTAAGACACTACGAGAGATCACTCAACACGGGAATGGAAGCCTCCAACAGCTCACTGAACGTAGTAGAGATGCTGTTCGCAGGACTCCACGAAGCAACAGTTATCGGGAAGGTCGAAGGCGGCCACTCCGTAACATACACCATAACCAATGAAGGAAGAGTCATCACAGCCGACCCGGCCAGCGAGAACAACGCAAGGAGCGTATGGCACGAGATCGTAAACGATGAGAACATCGACTACGGCACAAAGGCTGACGAGGACAGTTCCGCGATAATCAAAGCAGGATCATACATCCAGATAGAGGACAAGATCCTCCTGGCAGAGAAGGATGTAACGGTGGATAACCTGAACGATCTTGAGGCACTTGAAGCAGGCATCAGAGATGCCGTGGTCTACAAGACAGCGGACAAGACCATCGAGGGAGTGAAGGTCTACATTGCAGAGGGAACCATCCTGAACATGGGTAACAGTTATGCTTCCTGGAAGCAGAACTGCATGTCCATCACAGCAGACGTAGCGGCAACTCAGGAGATGAAGGATGCCCTTCAGGGACTGAAGGATGCCACAGACGTAAACGGCATGATGACTGCGATATTCACCGGAATCAGTGAGTTCTGCGGAGCCATCGACGATACTGCCACAACAGTGGTATTCTCCTTCGGACACAAACTGACCGCACATGAAGCAGTAGCGGCAACCTGTGAAGACACAGGCATGATCGCATACTGGGAGTGCGAGAACTGCGGCAAGCTGTTCAGCGATGAAGCTGCAGAGACAGAGATCACAGAGGATGATCTTGAGACAGAAGCTCTCGGACATCTTTGGGGAGAGCCGACCTACACATGGTCAGAAGACTTCTCGACATGCACGGCCACAAGGGTCTGTGAGAGAGACGCAAACCACGTCGAGACAAAGACAGTTGAGACCACGGCAGTAACCGTTGATCCCACAGCCACAGAGAACGGCAAGACCACGTACACTGCAGACTTCGACGAACCCTTCGAGGATCAGACACACGAGGTAGTGCTTCCTGCAACAGGACACGAGTGGGGAGATCCGACCTACACATGGTCAGAGGATAACGGAACCGTCACGGCAACACTGCCCTGCACGGACGATCCGACACTGACAGTTACCGAGACGGTAGAGACCACCTGGGAGTGGGTGGAAGGCAAGGAAGCCACCTGCGCAGAACCGGGAGAGAAGATCTATACGGCACACTTCGGAAACACAAGGTTCGAAGACCAGACAAAGACAGTAGCAGTCGAGGCCCTCGGACATGACTGGGGCGAGCCCACATACGCCTGGGCAACTGACCACAGCGCATGCACTGCGACATCGGTCTGCAAGCGGGACGAATCACACATTCTGACAGAGAATGCCACCATAACCAGCGAAGTGACCAAGGCAGCCACCTGCGAGACAGCAGGTGAGAAGACCTACACCGCAACATTTGCCAACACTGCAGTCGAGGGACTGTTCGAGACCCAGACTGCGACCGAGGCCATTCCGGCAACAGGCCACGATTGGGGAACACCAGTCTACACATGGTCCGAGAACCTGGATAAGGTAGTTGCAGTGGTTATCTGCTCCAATAACCCCGGCCACATCATAATCGAGACAGCCACGGTTACAAGCGCTGTCACAGATCCTGCATGCGAGACAGCAGGAGCGACCGTCTACACGGCAGTGTTCGAGAACGAGCAGTTCGAGACTCAGACAAAGACTGTGGAGATCCCCGCGACCGGACACGATTGGGGCGAAGCCACATACGAATGGTCTGCTGACAAGACCACATGCACTGCAACAGCAGTCTGCAAGAACGATGCAACACACATCCTGACTGAGAACGGCAAGATCACCAGCGAGGATACCACTCCCGCCACCTGCGAAGAGGACGGACTGAGGACCTACACGGCGACCTTCGAAAACGAGTGTTTTGAGACACAGACCACCACGGCTGTGATCGCAGCTCTCGGACACGACTGGGATACCGAAAACATCGTATTCACATGGTCAGACGATCACACGACATGCACAGCAACATTCACATGCAAGAGGGATGAGACCCACAAGATGACATTAGATTGTGAGGTAACATCCGAAACAGTAGGAAATGAGACCACATACACCGCAACAGTGACCTTCGAAGGTGAAGAATTCACAGACGAGGCCGTGGTGGACGGAGTGCTGAGGATCTACGGCAAGAACCGTTACAAGACAGCACTGAAGGTGGCGGATTACTACAAGGAGATCGAAAAGCTTGACAAGTTCCAGGCAGTAGTAATTGCCACCGGAGCAAACTTCCCGGATGCTCTTACGGGAGCAGACCTGGCTATCCGCAGGCATGCACCGCTCATCATGATCGATAAGTCCAGCGCAGCTGAAGTCACAGCCTACGTCAAGGCAAACCTGGATCCCAACGGCAAAGTATACGTTCTTGGAGGACAGGGAGCAGTGGAAGATGCATGGGTATCAGATCTCATGACATATGACTTTACCAGACTTGACGGAACAGACAGATTTGAGACCAACCTGTCCATCCTGAGAGAACTTGAAGTCAAGAGCGGAGACTTGTTCATCTGCACAGGCATGCAGTTCGCGGACGCTTTGAGCTCATCTGCCATCGATATGCCGATCCTCATCGTGGGCGGCAAGCTTACGGAGAATCAGAAGACATTCCTGAATGCGGGCAGCAACTGGAACTTCCACCTTGTGGGAGGCGAAGGAGCCGTCAGCGCTGAGATGGAAGCAGAACTTGCGGATTACGGCACAGTAGTCGACAGAACGGGTGGCAAGAACAGATACGAGACCTCCACAGCACTTGCAAAGAAGTTCGTACCGAGCGCGACGCAGGCTGTCCTTGCGGTTGGAGACAACTATCCTGACGGACTTTGCGGAGGCCCTGTCGCTTACCTGATGGATGCACCCATCATACTGAGCGGAACCCGCGGAGCAATGTGCGGCGAAGGCATCAAGTACGCTGCAGAGCAGCATATCTACGCCGGAATCGTTCTGGGCGGACCCAGCGACGTAATGATCAATGACCCGACGGTCAGGCTGACATTCAGCATGGGCGAGGAGGACGAGGTAATCGTCTACAGACCCGAATAAATTATCACTAATATCATCAACCCTCAAGGGAGCAGGCATCCGTGCCTGCTCCCGACGGGCCTTGGAGCGGCATCTGAAATGTCAGAGTTTTTAGCTGACAATTGCAAAACATTGGCAGTGGCAGCCGGTCTGATCGTCGGTTTTCCTTTAGTGTGGAAAAGACGTGACCGGGTCGGCTTTGAGCATGTCTGGCAGGTGCTGCTTCTCTGCGTCTCTTACTCGGCGGTGTGCGTGTTCGCTGCTACGATTTTTTGCAGCATCGAGCGGGTACTGTCGGGAGAGGCTTTCAGTTGGGGCGGGGTATCGACCTATGGAATGTATTTCCTGGCCCCGATACCATATTTAATTGCCTCTAAAGGGGCCAAAAGAGCCGGTTTGACCGACCTTTTGGCGATCTATGCTGTCCCGTCCCTCTTCCTGCAGAGAGCGAGCTGTCTGGTGGCAGGATGCTGCCAGGGGGCGCTGATCCCGGGGACAGAGATGAGATGGCCCACAAGAGAACTGGAGCTTGTGTTTTACGTGCTCCTGTTTCTGTATTTTTTGCGGAAAGAAAAGAGCGATACCTTCATCAAGGGATCGCTCTTTCCCATACTGATGACTTCTTACGGAGCATTCAGATTCTTTGAGGAAGGGTTCCGGGATGCGGGCGGCGCATCATATCTGCACCTTGCGCACTTCTGGTCGTTCATGTCCTTCGTCATAGGATTAAGCATATTGTTGGAAATGAAAAGAAACTACAGCAAAAAACTTGGATCGAAGTCCAAGAAAAATGGGAGGAAATAGCAGTGGTTAGGAGAATATTGAGAAGAACACTCATCCTGTTCATGATCATGCTTATGGTCCTGGTGACACTGCCTGTTCAGGACGCCGGGGTCTATGCGGCGTCTGTCAGTGGACTCAGTGTGAGCGGGCTGACCGCCAGCTATGATGTTGGGACCTGGACGGCGACCAGTTCCAATGCAGTAGATGGATCAGCGACCGGAACCGCAGCTACATCAGGCTGCAGCAGTACGGAGGCCAAATCGCAGACGGCTACGCTTACACTGACAAATACCAAGGGACAGGCTGCTCAGATTTCATTTGACTACAGCAAGATCAGTCTGGCCGCAGGCGGGTCAGTCACGATCGGAGGCACTAAGGTCACGACAGCCGGCAGCTTTGTAAAAACACTGAATAACAATGAGTCGGTGACTATCATCATATACTCGGGGAATGCCGGGGAGGTGACGTCTTCTGTCAGCATTTCCAACATTCAATTGATAGTTGACGCGAACGTGACAGTGAACTTTTTACCGCCGCAGCCTTCTGATGGAGGAACATATACTGTTGACGGTACTGCTTTCAGTGAAGGAATGACGGAAACGAAGAGTTCCACGGAGGGGTTTACTTTAGTTGCTGCACCTGCAAGCGGATATAAACTTAAGGGCTGGTATGACCAGAATGGAAACAAGATCAGCACTGCCAATCCATTCAATGCATTTTTTGCGTCAGACTGCTCAGTTTACCCTGTCTTTAATTCAGCGCTTTCGCCGCTTTGGGGAGTTGGAACAGAAGAATTTGACGACCTCAATGAGGCAATCACATATGCGGTACAGAGCGGCACGAAGACTATCGTTCTGCTCGAAGACGGCACCTTGTTTGCCGGTACATATAACGTCCCCAGCGGGTACACTGTTCTGATTCCATTTGATGCAAACAAGACTGTGTATACCGGAACGAATCATGGCGTATATGCCGGCGGCAACAGTTATACGACTCCGACAACTTACAGAACTTTGACCATGGCGTCAGGAGCTATCCTGAATCTCCGCAGTGGTTCATATCTGAGCGTTGGCGGACAATTTTCCGCATATGCGCAGGATAACGGATATAATGGTACGCCTTCCGGACCCCACGGAAAGATCCTTATGGAAAACGGAAGTGAGATCAATATTCAGTCAGGAGGAGAATTAGACTGCTGGGGATATATTTCCGGAACCAACAAGGTCAGTGACATTAACAGCGGAAAAGTACACGCTATGTCAGGAGCCATTGTCAGGGAGTGTTTCCAGATCAGGGATTTCCGCGGCGGAACTGCAACCAGCAACATGTTGGATAACAGTCAGAAGGTATTCCCATTCACTCAATATTTTGTTCAGAACGTAGAGGTGCCGCTGGTGATCGAAAGCGGAGCCTCGGACTATGTATATAGCGGAGTGTATATGTCCTTTGTAGGCCTTACCGAAACAGGAGCGGTAAACTTCATTGGATCCGGTTCAGGATTCTTGTTTAACCTGTCGTCGGGAAATTTGACAAGAACTTACTTATCAGCTCAGGACAGAATGCTGTATCAGGTATCAGGTACATTCCAGATATCCAGCATAACCCTTAAAGTATATAAAACCATAAATTCAGCCAGTTACGTATTGCCCATAGTGAATAACATTACTATGGAGATCAATTCCGGTACAGCTACCGTCAATCAGGATCTTGCGCTGTTAGCCGGTGTAAAGATCTCCATCGCAGAAAATGCAAAACTGGTCATTGGCAGCGGCATTAATGCCTATGTGTATGACCTCGACCAGTGGAATCTTGGGAACTTTGCGTTCGGCGGCAAGTACAGGACATTATCCTATACCGCAGCCAACAGGGGTGCCAGGGCACCTTTGGCTGACGCAATTGTAGATGTTAACGGCACGATTGAACTGAATGGCCCACTGTATACCACAACAGGCGGCGCGGATATAACTTCTTCAGAAAAAACAGGAAAGGTCCTTTTCAAGACTTCTGCCGGGACGAGCACGACAACATATCAGGCAACGCAAAACGGCAGTGATATCACATATGTCAGCATTCCCATCACATCTGCACAGCTGCACAACGGAGATGGATCATATACTGCAACTGCAGGATCAGTGTCCAACGACCAGTATTTCTACTGTTCGACCCACGACAAGTGGGAGAAGGGCACGCCCATCGTCGTCACCTTTGATCCCAACGGAGGAGAAGGAAGTGCAGTGACTCAGAATTTCTGCCCGGAAGGCGGAAATCTGATGCTAAATACATTTACAAGAGAAGGTTTCGTATTCGCCGGATGGAACACGAATGCGGACGGGACAGGGACGTCATATGGGGATGGAGCAGAATTCACTGCGGCGGCAGATACCACTCTCTATGCTCAATGGACAGAGACCACATACACCTATGAAGCTCCAACGTACACATGGTCTTCTGACAATACTTCCTGTACGGCCAACGCTGTATGTGTAGAGGATCCTGCCCAGAACAAGACTGAGACAGTCACGGTCACAAGCACAGTCACAACACCTGCAACCTGTGACGCAGAGGGAGTCAGAACATATACTGCAACATTCACGGATGAGTTGTTCGAAACCCAGACAAAGACGGTTGCGATCCCCAAACTCAGCCACAATCTGACTGCCACTCCGGCCAACGCGGCAACCTGCACAGAGCAGGGCAACATCGCTTACTGGACATGCAGTCTTTGCGGCAAGATCTTCTCCGATGCAGCAGGTACGACAGCTGTCACACAGGCAGAAACAGTGCTTCCTGCGCTGGGGCATGACTATAATGTTTTGCCCTACGAGTGGACTGCGGACAATTCCAAGGTTACCGCAAGGGCGGTCTGTGCTCACGACTCCGGCCATGTAATAACTGAAACTGTTAATACAACAAGTGCAGTTACAACACCTGCGACCTGCGAGGGAACGGGAGTAACAAGGTACACTGCCACCTTTGAGAATGCATTGTTCACCGTTCAGACCAAGGACGTGGAAACTCCTGCGCTTGGCCATGACTACGGTGCGGCGCAATACGTTTGGTCCGGAGACAATACCGAGTGTACTGCAGCCATGGTATGCAGCAATGATGCAAGCCACGTGATCACGGAGACTGCGGCTGCAACAGGCAACACTACACCTGCAACCTGCGAAACAGATGGATCGACCGTATATACGGCGACATTCAGCGACAGCAGATTTGTGACACAGACAAGGACCGTAGTTATCCCGGCGATCAGCCACAACTATGGAGTCCCCACATATACCTGGTCTGAGGATAAGTCCAGCGTTACGGCCACGGCAGTTTGCGCAAACGATGGGACTCATGTGATCACGGAGACTGTGCAGACCACCACCGTGACCACGCCTGCCACCTGTGAGGCGGACGGCCAGACGGTATATACAGCAGCCTTCTCGAATGTTTTGTTCGAAACAAAGACCGAGACGGTTGTGATTCCGGCACTCGGACATGATCTGATACATCACGATGCTCAGACGGCCACCTGCACAGAAGCAGGCTGGGAAGCATACGACACGTGCTCGCGCTGCGACTACACGACATATGAAGAGATAGCCGCTCTCGGACATGATCTGATCCACCACGATGCCAAGGCAGCGACCTGCACAGAAGCAGGTTGGGAAGCATACGACACGTGCTCACGCTGCGACTACACGACGTACGTTGAGATACCCGCAACCGGCCACACCCCGGGTGAAGCAGTCAAAGAAAATGTGGAAGGAGCCACCTGCACAGAGGCAGGTTCCTACGATGACGTAGTTTACTGCACAGTCTGCAATGAAGAACTGAGCAGAGAC